>JAPLLF010001056.1 GCA_026387715.1 Pseudomonadota bacterium | reverse complement strand
GCGCGGTCTCGACGCGCGCCTGCTCGCGGGCCGCGCGCTCGCGGGCCTGCGCGAGATCGGTGGTGGTCCCGGCGGCGTGCATGCGCTCGCGGAGCGTGGCCGCGGCGTCGGCGGCGTCGAACGCGGTGCGCCGGAGCTCGACCTCCTGGGTGGTGACCAGCACGTCGCGGAACGCGATCTCGACCTGGGCGATCAGCCGCAACGCCATCGCCGTCACGCGGGCGCGGGCGGCGGCGACCGAGGCCTCGGCGGCGGCGCGGCGGCGCGGCAGCTCGAGCAGGCCGACGAGATCCTGGACGACGCCGAGCTCGTACTCGTGGTCACCGGTCTCCCAGCGCAGCGCGAGCTCGACGTGCGTCGGGCCCAGCGCGCCTCCGATCGTGGCGGTCGCGATCTCGCCGCCGGCGATGCCGAGCTCCGCGAACGCCGCGGCGAGCCGCGGGTTCGTCGCGAGCGCGATCCGGATCGCGCCGTCGAGCGCGAGCGGCTTCGCGAGCAGGGCGTCGATCGCCTCGCCGGTGATCGGCGCGCTCGGCTCCCCGGGGACGCGCGCACGCACCGCGCGATCGACCGGCCCGCGGAGCGCGGCGGTCGTCGGCGCGCACGCCGCGAGCAGCGCGACGAACGCGAGCGTCCTCATGGGGTCTGCTTGTGGTGGTGGTGCTCGGGCGCTGCGCGGACGAGCGGGACGTCGGGATAGGCGACGACGCCGGGGCGGAGCGACGGCGGCGCGGGCGCGAGCCGGCCGATCGGCGCGGTGGGCGAGGCGGGGTGTCCGACGGGGCGGTCGGGATCGATCGCGCAGCCCCCACCGGTGACGACGACGACGAGGACGACGACGACGATGATCAACGTGAGCCGGCGCACGTCACATCGCCATCTGGCAGCTGCCGGTCGCGTGTGAGAGGTGGTTGGCGTGCATGCGCGCCTGCGCCTGGAGCTCGGCGACCGCGGCGGGATCCTTCGCGGCGAACACGACCTTGGCGCCGCCGGGGACCTCGAGCACCGTGGCCGTCGACGGGACGCCGATCGTGTCGGCCATGCATCCATCGCAGCCCGCCTTGAGCAGCTCGCCGTCGACGACGCGCTGGTTGTGCACCTGGGCGAGGTGCTGCGCGCGGCCGCGCACCGCCGCGGCATCGCCGGTCGTGACGAACACCAGCGCCACGCCGCCGTCGGCGTCCTCGGCGGCGATCGACGTGCCCTCGACGACGAGCGGGCAGGTCGGATCACCCGTCGTGACACCGGTCGTGGTGGACGCGGGGGTCGGCGAGGCGGGCGACCCCTTGGGGCCACAGGCGGCGAGGACGAGGAGACCGAGGACGACCTGGCGCATGTCGACAGACCTTACCCGATCCCGCGGGCGTCGTCCCGCCGACGCTGCCTCGGCGGCGAGGGCCGTGACGGTGTACGCTCCACGCGCATGCCCGAGCCCCTGCTCGAGATTCGCGATCTCGTGACCGAGTTCCGGACCGATCGTGGCATGGTGCGCGCGGTCGACGGCGTGTCGTTCTCGATCCCGGCGCGCGGGACGCTCGGGGTGGTCGGCGAGTCCGGCTGTGGCAAGAGCGTCACCGCGCTGTCGATCATGCGGCTGGTGTCGCCGCCCGGCCGGATCGCCAGCGGGACGATCAAGTACGCCGGCCAGGACCTGCTGACGCTGCCGCCGCGCGAGATGCGCGCGATCCGGGGCAATCGCATCGCGATGATCTTCCAGGAGCCGATGACCTCGCTCAACCCGGTGTTCACCGTCGGCGAGCAGGTCGCGGAGGCCGTGCGGCTGCACCAGCGGAAGTCGCGCAAGGACGCGCACGCCGCCGCGATCGAGATGTTCCGGCTGGTCAAGATCCCGTCGCCCGAGACGCGCGTCGACGACTACCCCCACCAGCTGTCGGGCGGCATGCGGCAGCGCGTGATGATCGCGATGGCGCTCGCGTGCAAGCCCGACCTGCTGGTCGCCGACGAGCCGACCACGGCGCTCGACGTCACGATCCAGGCGCAGATCCTCGATCTGCTGCGCGAGCTGCAGCGCGAGATGGGCATGGCGATCCTGCTCATCACCCACGACCTCGGCGTCGTCGCGGAGACCTGCGACGAGGTGGTCGTCATGTACGCGGGGCGGGTCGTCGAGCAGGCCCCGACCCAGGCGCTGTTCGGCGCCCCGCGGCACCCCTACACGGCGGGGCTCCTGCGCTCGGTGCCGCGCTACGACGACGACCACCGCGCCCGGCTCGTCGAGATCAAGGGCATGGTGCCGGCGCTGTCGGACCTCCCGCCGGGGTGCAAGTTCGCGGACCGCTGCGGCGCGGTGCAGGAACGGTGTCGCGCCGAGGAGCCGGCCCTCGTGAAGCTCGGCGACACGCTGGTGCGCTGCCACTTTCCGGTCGAGGTGCCTCCGTGACCACGAAGATGACGACGGAGGTGACGACCCCGAAGGTCCTCGTCAAGGCGACCGGGCTGTCGAAGCACTTCGCGACGAAGATTCCGTGGCCCAAGGACGTCAAGCGGGCGTCGCCGCCGCACCTGCGCGTGTGGCAGGCGATGTCGCGGATGGCGGCGCACGTCCAGGCGGTGTCGGCGATCGATCTCGAGATCCACGCCGGCGAGACGCTCGGGCTCGTCGGCGAGTCGGGCTGCGGCAAGTCGACCCTCGGGCGCACGATCCTGCGGCTGGTCGAGCCCACCGCGGGGACGATCGAGATCGGCGGCAAGGACATCACGACGCTGTCCCAGCGCGCGCTCCGCCCGCTGCGACGCGAGATGCAGATGATCTTCCAGGATCCGTACGCCTCGCTCAACCCGCGGATGTCGATCGGCGCCGCGATCGCCGAGCCGCTCGAGATCCACGGGCTCGCGCGGTCCGCCGCCGAGCGGGCCACGCGCGTCGAGGAGCTGCTCGCGCGCGTCGGGCTGCGCGCCGACGCCGCCGGCCGGTACCCGCACGAGTTCTCGGGTGGTCAGCGTCAGCGCGTCGGCATCGCCCGCGCGCTCGCGTGCAAGCCGAGCTTCATCGTATGCGACGAGCCGATCAGCGCGCTCGACGTCTCGATCCAGGCGCAGATCGTGAACCTCCTCGAAGATCTGCAGGACGCCGAGCAGCTCACCTACCTGTTCATCTCGCACGATCTCAAGGTCGTGCAGCACATCTGCGACCGCGTCGCGGTGATGTACCTCGGTCGGATCGTCGAGCTCGCGACGAGCGACGCCCTGTACCAGGCGCCGAAACACCCCTACACGCAGGCGCTGCTGTCGGCGGTCCCTCGCATCGAGACGCCCGGCGTGGTGGCGAAGAAGCGGACGCGGATCATCCTGCAGGGCGACGTGCCCAGTCCGCTGTCGCCGCCGACGGGATGCGCGTTTCATCCGCGGTGCCCGGTGGCCGACAAGCCGAAAGCCTGCTTCGAGGAGCTGCCGAAACTGCGGGTGTTGTCGAACGGCAGCCAGGCTGCCTGTCACGTCGCCGACTAGGGTGGAGGAGGATCTATGGACGCGGGGAACGTCGCGCATGCGACCACGAGGTTGTTCGACATCTTGCTGCAGGAGGACGCGCCCGAGACGATCCTCGATTCGCTCGCCCAGATCGTCGGCGAGACCCTCGAGGTCGATCGCAGCCTGATCTACGACATCTCGTTCGTCCGCGACGACGCGGAGTGCCTCACCGAGTGGCTCAACCCCTCGCGGCCGGAGATCTCGTCGACGCGGGCGACCTATCCGCTCGCGGCGTTTCGCAGCGCGGTCGACCTCGCGTTCGCGACGCACGGGGTGATCACGAGCGACGCGAGCGCGCCCCATCCGGCGATGATCGCGGACGGCTCGTCCGAGGTCCTCCACGGCGCGATGCGCATCGCGAGCCTCCTGTGGTACCCGTTCGCGTTCCGCGACGACGGCTTCTACATCCTCGCGTTCAACCACGTCACCGCCCCGCACGCGTGGGCGGCCGCCGAGCTCGAGTTCATGCGGTCGGCGACGCGTCACGTCACGATGGCGCTCGTCAAGATCAACCTCATCCGCGAGCGGGCGCACGCCGAGGAGACGCTCTACGCGGCGCAGCGGCTCGAGAGCCTCGGCACGCTCGCCGGCGGCATCGCGCACGACTTCAACAACCTGATGGTCGGGGTCGTGAGCAACGCGGAGCTGCTCCGTCGGCGGTTGCCGCAGGACACGCCCGTGCGCGACCTCGTGGCGCAGATCATGCGCTCGGGGCAGAGCGCGTCCGCGCTGGCGACGCAGCTCCTCGCGTTCGCCGGCAAGGGCCAGCCCGGGGTGACGACCATCGACCTCGCCCAGGTGCTGCGCGGCACGCTCGAGCTCGTGCGGTCGTCGCTGGGAGGCGCTCCGATCGACGTCACGACCGCCACGGCGTACGTCGAGTGCAGCGTCTCGCAGCTCGAGCAGGTCATCATGAACCTGCTCGTCAACGCGGGCGAGGCGATGGCCGAGCGCCCGGGCCGCATCCAGCTCGTGGTCGACGTCGCCGAGCTCGACGACCACGCGCCGTACGCGACGCCGACTCGTCCTCCCGCGGGGCGCTACGCGCGGCTCACGGTCACCGATCAGGGGAGCGGGATGGACGCCGCGCTCGTGAAGCGGATCTTCGATCCGTTCTTCAGCACCAAGCGCGCGGGTCGGGGCCTCGGGCTCTCGGCGGTGCTGGGGATCCTCCGGATCCACCACGCGGCGATCCAGATCGACTCCACGCCGGAGGTCGGGACGACGTTCCAGGTCGTGTGGCCGCTCGTCACGCCCCCGGACCTCGGTGCGCCACCGCCACCACCGCTGCGCCCCATGTCGGGGACGCCCCGGCGGCTCCTTTGCATCGACGACGACGATGTCGTGGTCCGGGCGATCGCGCAGGTCCTGGGGGCGGCGGGCTACGACGTGGTCGTCGCCACGAGCGGCACCCTCGGGCTCGCCGCGTTCACCGACGGGGCCGCCAACATCGACGGCGTCATCCTCGACCTGACGATGCCGGCCCCGGGCGGTCGCGAGGTGCTCCGCTACCTCCGACGCCTGCGGCCGCAGCTGCCCGTGGTGTTGATCAGCGGCTTCACGGACGACGACACCATCCAGGAGGGGATCGATCCGATCACGAAGTTCGTGCGCAAGCCGTTCCTCGCCGACGAACTGAGCGCGGCGGTTCACCAGCTGCTCGACGCTGCGGTAGAGTAACTCGATGGGGAGTCGCTCCGGTGAGCTTGCGATGCGACCGTTGCCGGCGGTGCTCCTCGACCTGCACGAGGAGCTCGCGACCGGCAAGCTCGTGCTCCGCCGCGGGCGGATCTCGAAGACGGTCGAGCTGGTCAACGGCAACCCCGTGAGCTCGACGTCGACGCCGCGCGACGAGACGCTCGGTCACTTCCTCGTCAACAGCGGCATGATCACCGAGGACCAGCACCGCGGCGCCGTCGCGCACGCGGCCGCGCACGGCGCCAAGCTCGGCGAGGCGCTGGTGACGATGGGCGTGTTCGACGTCGCGCAGCTCATCGATCAGCTCGGCAAGCAGGCGCGCCACAAGATCGTCCAGGCGCTGCGCTGGCCGCAGGGCGCGTGGCGGTTCGACGACAGCGAGCCGCTCGAGGGCATCCAGCTCAAGATGGTCGAGGTCGTGATCGGCGGGCTCCGGGAGACGTCGATCGAGCTCGATCGACTGCATCGGCTCGACGCGCAGACGTTCGTCCTCACCGAGCGTGGCACGCGCATCAAGCACGAGCTCCGGCGCGCCTTCGGCGACCAGGTGATGGCGGCGCTCGCGGCGCCGATCGCGATCACCGAGATCGAGAAGCTGTTCGCGGATCGCGGGGAGGCGCGGATCGCCGTCGACGCCATGCTCCTGTGCGACGCGCTCGCCGCGCACGTCGACGACGCGGGCCTCGGGCTCGGCCTGGTCGGCGCGACCCCCGAGCCGGTCGTCGGCCGCGCCCCGACGCGGCCGCTGGTCGCGGGTTCGTCGCTGTTCGACCTCCTGTTCGAAGACCTCGGTGGAGCCGGGGAGGGGGCTGCGCCGCTCGACTTCTTCGACGAGGACGCGGGCGTGTCGACCGCGGAGCTGACCGCGACGAACACCGATCGCGAGCTCACGGCCTCGGTGCGCAAGCTGGTGACCGCCGAGCACCAGCGCGTGCGCGGCGCCGATCACTACGCGGTGCTGATGATCGGGCGCCGCGCCACCCCGGCGGAGATCGACGCCTCCCACGGCATCCGCACGACCCTGCTCGCGCGCGACACCGCCGACGTCGTCGATCCGAAGGACCGGCAACGGGTCGACGAGATCCGCGCCAGCTACGACGCCGCGAAGAAGCTGCTGCTCGACGATCGCCAGCGCGCGAGCTACGACCGCGAGCTGGCCGGCGGCGAGCTCGTCCAGGCGCCGCCGGCGATCAACGTCGAGCTCGCGTTCCGCGTCGCCGAGGAGCTGATGAGCAAGCGGCAGTGGCCGCAGGCGATCGGCCACCTCAAGACGGTGCTCGCGCAGGCCCCGACCGAGGCCGACTTCCACGCGGCGCTCGGCTGGGCCGAGTGGATGGCGAGCGGCGAGACGCCCGAGGGTGCCGACGCCACGCGCGCACACCTCGCCGCTGCGCTGGCGATCGATCTCGATCACGCGGGCGCGCACGACTACATCGGGCGCGTCGAGGCCAAGCTCGGGACCGACGACACCGAGGCGCTGTTTCATCTCGAGCGCGCGATCGATCTCGATCCCGCGCGCACCGACGCGATGCTCGCGATCGAGACGCTCCTGGTCGGACGCGGCGAGCTGCGGCGGCTCGAGCGCGTGCTCAAGCGGCTCCTGTTCCGGCTGCGCGGACGCGGGACCGCGGTCGAGGGCAAGACGTGGGCGCGGCTGGCGAGGCTGTACTTCGACCACCTCGACGACCCGACCGCCGGCGCGGCCGCGGCTTCGAACGCCCGTCGGATCGCGCCGCGCGACTCCGACGTCGCCGCGCTGCAGGCCCGCGGCGAACTCCGCCCGGACGCGGGACAGCACGAGCCGCTGCGCGCCGGCTGGCACGAGGCGCTGCGCGATCCGCACTCGGGTGCGACGCTCGTGCGCAAGGCCGCGGCCAGCGGGCATGCCGATGCCGCGTTCCTCGCGGCGTCGACGATGGTCGCGCTCGACACGGCCGACGCGTCGATGGCGGCGCTCTACGAGGCGCACCGGGTGCGCGGCGTGGTCGTGCCGACCCAGGCGCTCGATCGCGATCAGTGGGCGATGCTGCGCCATCGCGACGACACCGTCGAGCTCGGCGCGCTGATCGAGCTCGTCGCGCCCGCGGTCCACGCGCTCGCGCCGATGCTGCCCGCCGACGCCGAGCTCGATCCATCGCAGCTCGTCACCGACGCCGAGGTCCCGCCGGCGTTCGCCAAGCTGCGCGCCCGCTACGCGACCTTGCTCGGCGTGGCGCCCGCGCCGGTCTACGCGAAGGTCGAGCTCGGCCTGCAGATCCACGTCGTCGCGACCGATCCACCCGTGCTGATCGCCGGCGACGAGGCCCTGACCGCGCCCGAGCGGCCCGAGCTCGTGTTCCGGCTCGCCCGCGCGATGACGTACCTGTGGCCGGGGCGCGCCGTCGGCGCCTCGCGCCCCGGGCGCGTGCTGCGCGCGATCGTCCTGGCGATCTTCCGCGAGGCCGCCGACTCGCAGATCGGCAGCGACGAGCCGCTCGCCGACGCGGCCACCCGGGCGATCGAGGTGTTGCCCGAGAAGCAGCGCCTCCAGGCGCGCGGGGCCGCGCTGCGGCTGCTGTCGCGCGGCGCCGGGCTCAACCTGTCGGTGTGGGGGCGCGCGCTGAGCCGCACCGCCGATCGCGCCGGGCTGCTGCTGTGCGGCGACGTGCCGGCCGCGTTCGCGGGTGCCAAGGAGGTCGGCGAGCTCGAGCGCGACCTCGTCGAGTTCTCGTACAGCGCCGCGCACGTGCACCTGCGCGAGCAGCTCGGGTTGCGCACGTGACGGCCCCACCGTTGCTCAAGCCCCCGCACCTCGCGCCGGCGGAGGCGACCAGCCGCACCGCCTGGCTGCGCGCGCGGGCGCTGAGCCTCGCGGCGTTCGGCCTCGGCCTCGTCTCGTTCATGATCGTCTCGATGTCGCAGCACGAGCTGTGGGCGACCCCGGACTGGCGGATCAGCCTGCCGGGCTTCGTGGTGACCGCGGTCGTGGCGGGGCTCGCCCTGGCGCGTCGCGCGAAGGGCTGGCCGTTCTGGCTATGCGGGCTGGGGCTCGCCGGCGCGGCGGTCGTCCTGGGCTGGTTCCTGATGATCTCGATCATCGTCGGAGTGACGCTGATCGTGATGTTGATCCTGCACGCGGTGATGTAAACCTCCCGCGATGCCCCCGGAATCCGGATCGACCGAGCTGATCTACGACTGGAACTCGACGAAGAAGGTCGCGCCGCTGTCCCCGAAGCGACGGATCCAGTTCCTCGACGAGACCCTGCGCGATGGGATCCAGTCGCCCTCGGTGGTCGACCCGTCGATCGACGACAAGCTGCGGCTCGTCGAGCTCGCGAACGAGCTCGGCATCGACACGATGGACATCGGGCTCCCGGGCGCGGGCAAGCGCGCGGTCGAGGACTGCACGGTCATCGCCGAGTTCATCAAGACGCAGCAGCTGCGGGTGAAGGCCTCGTGCGCCGCGCGCACGCACCTCGCCGACGTGCAGGCGATCATCGACATCTCGCAGCAGGTCGGCATCGAGATCGAGATCCTGTGCTTCATCGGCTCGTCGCCGATCCGCCAGTACGCCGAGGACTGGGATCTGACGCGGATGATGAAGCTGTCCGCCGACGCGATCGACCTCGGGCGGAAGTACAACCTGCCGGTCTCGTACGTCACCGAGGACACGACGCGCTCGCGGCCCGAGGTCCTCACCAAGCTGTTCGCCAACGCGGTCGAGCACGGCGCGCATCGGCTGATCGTGTGCGACACGGTCGGCCACGTCACGCCCGACGGGATCAAGAACCTGCTGGAGTTCACGCGCAACATGCTCGAGGGCATGGGGCGGAGCGACGTCGGCATCGACTGGCACGGTCACAACGATCGCGGGTTCGGCGTCGTCAACTCGATCTTCGCGATCGAGTACGGCGCGGATCGCATCCACGGCACCGCGCTCGGGATCGGCGAGCGCGTCGGCAACGCGGCGCTCGATCAGATCATGTTCAACCTCAAGCTCCTCGGCGAGCTCCCCGATCACGATCTGTCCAAGCTCGTGCTGTGGTGCAAGACCGCCTCGGCGGCGACCCGCGTGCCGATCCACCCGCAGTATCCGCTCGTCGGCGCCGACGCGTTCCGCACGGCGACCGGCGTGCACGCGGCGGCGATCATCAAGGCGGAGAAGAAGGGCGACGCGTGGCTCGCCGATCGGATCTACAGCGGCGTCCCCGCGGGGATGTTCGGCAAGGAGCAGGAGATCGAGGTCGGCCACTACTCCGGGGAGTCCAACGTCGTCTACTACCTGCGCAAGCGCGGGCACGAGGCGACGCCGGCGCTGGTCGCGGCGGTGCTCGGGGCGGCCAAGCGCGGCAATCGCGTGCTGACCGACGACGAGATCAGCGCGATCATCAAGGATCAGCTCCGGCCATGACGAGCTCGTAAACGCCGACGTAGACCCAAACGTCCGCGGATCGTTTACGTTGACGTCGACGTTTCCGTTTGCGATCGATCCGGTGCGCGGGTGATCGGCCAGCGCCGACCGACGGCCTCGAGCACGAAGCCCTCGCCGTCTTCGCCGTCCTCCATGATGCGCTCGGCGACCGCGTGGTACGCCGGGCCGGCGATGCGCCCGCGGAGCTTGCCGACGCGCACGTAGAGCGCGTGGTCGGCGGCCTGCGACAGGGTCGCGTACGGCAGCTCGAGCTCGCGCTCGTCGTCCCACAGGATCGTGCAGCGATCGTCGTCCCATCGCGCGGCGCGCGCGCGCAGGTGCGCGTCCTCGACGTCGACGTACGCGTAGCGCGTGGCGTCGAGCCGGATGATGTCGCGGCCATCGTCGCGGACGTCGAGCCAGCGAAGCAGCGCCTGGCGCAGCCGCGCGTGGGTGACCTCGGCGCCGTCGTGCCAGAGCCGCCCGGCGCGGTCGAGTCGCAGGCCGACCGTGCGGAACTGCTCGATCTGCGCGGGCGTGAGCTCCGGCGTCTGCGGCGTGCTCACTACCCGAGACGCGCGATCTTGTCTTTGGTCAGGAGCTTCTGCTTCTTGAGCCGCGCGACCTCGACCTGCTCGGTCGGGGTCAGCGAGCGGCGCCGCTCGAGGTTCTTGAGCTCCTCGTCGAGCAGGCGATGCTCTTCGACGAGCACGGCGAGCTGGGCTTCCTTGGCTTGCTTGTCTTCGGCGGACTCCACGTCCCGTCAGCGTAACAGGATTCGTGGAGCGTCAAGCCTTGATCTTGGCGTTCGTCGGATCGTAGAGCGGCCGCAGCGAGGCGACGATCGGGTAGCGCGTGTTGGCGATCTGGACCTCCCACGTGCCCGTCTCGAGGAACGCCTGGGTGAGCGGCTCGCCGGCCTCGAGCATCGCCAGCCCGACGGCGCCTCCCAGGGTGTGGCCGTACGAGGCGGCGCGCACGTAGCCCAGCGGGCGACCGTCGCGGAGCACCGGCTCGGCGTGGAACAGGAAGGGCTCGGGATCGGAGACGAGGATCTGCACGAGCTTCCTGGTCAGCGGGCCTCGGGCCTTGAGTGCCTCGACGGCCGTCTTGCCGAGGAAGTCGGGCTTCTTGAGGTCGACCGCGAAGCCGAGCCCGGCCTCGAGCACGGAGTCGGTGTTGTCGATGTCGTGCCCGTAGTCGCGATACGCCTTCTCCATCCGCAGGCTCGCGAGCGCCTTGAGGCCCGCGTGCACCAGGCCGACGCCCGCGCCCGCGGCGACGATCCGCTCGTAGACGTGCATCGCCTGCTCGGTCGGGATGTACAGCTCGTAGCCGAGCTCGCCGAGGTACGTGATGCGGATGCACAGCACCTTGGCGAACCCGATGTCGATCTCGCGCGCGGCGCGAAACGGGAATGCGTCGTTGCTGACGTCGACCGAGGTCAGCAGCGCGAGCAGCTCGCGCGAGCGCGGTCCCTGCAGGTTGAGCTGCGCGTAGCCCGAGGTCTGATCGGAGACGAACGCGTGGTGGGGCTCCATGTGCCGCTTCATCCACGTCTGGACGTGGCGGTGCGCGGTGTCGGACGCGACGACCCAGAACCGATCGTCGTCGAGCTTGGCGACGGTGAGATCCGCCTGCAGCTTGCCGGCGTCGTCGAGCCACTGCGTGTACGTGATCTGGCCCGCCGCGCCGTTCACGCTGTTGGCGGACAGGTGGTCGAGCACGCGGCCGGCGTCGCGGCCCTCGACGAGGAACTTCGACATGAACGACATGTCCATCGCGATCACGCCCTCGCGCGCGGCGCGGTGCTCGGCGGCCCACCACGGGAACCAGCGTTGCCGTCCCCACGACAGCGTCTCCTCGTACGCCGGCTCGCCGCTGGGGCGATACCAGTCGGCGCCCTCCAAGCCGCTGACGTCGCGGAAGAACGCGCGCTGCTCCACGAGCCGCTCGTGGAACGGCGAGCGCTTGGCGCCGCGCGCCGTCAGCATCGAGCGCGTCGGGTAGTGGCACTGGTAGACCATGCCGAGCGACTCGACCGTGCGCGTGCGCCGGTACTCCGGGGTCGCCTGGTAGGTGTGCAGGCGATCGATGTTGAAGCCGGTGATGTCGACGTCGGGCTTGCCGTTGACGATCCAGTGGGCGAGCACGCGCCCCATGCCGCCGCCGGTGAGGATGCCGATCGAGTTGAGCCCGGCCGCGACGAAGTACCCGCGGATCTCGGGCGCCTCGCCGACGATCGGCTGGAGGTCCGGCGTGAAGCTCTCGGGACCGCAGAAGAACTTCTTGATGCCGACCGACGACGAGATCGGGATCCGCTTCATCGCGGTCTCGAGGTAGGGGCTCATGCGGTCCCAGTCCGGCTGGATCTCGCCGAACGAGAAGTCGGCCGGGATGCCGTCGATCTTCCACGGCGCGCAGATCGGCTCGAACAGGCCGATCATCAGGCCCCCGACCTCCTCCCGGAAGTACCCGTGCGACGCCGGATCTTCGAGCACCGGCCAGCTCGAGGAGATGCCGGGGATGCGCTCGGTGATCAGGTAGTAGTGCTCGGCCGCCTGGTTGGGGATGTTCACGCCGTTCTGGGCGCCGAGCTGCCGCGCCCACATGCCCGCGCAGTTGACGACGTATTCGCACTCGATGATGCCCTGCGACGTCTCGACGCCGGTCACCGCGCCGCGCTTGGTGATCACGCGGGTCACCGCGCAGTGCTCGACGATCGTCGCGCCCATCTGCCGCGCGCCCTTGGCGAGCGCGCGCGTGACGTCGACCGGATCCGCGCGCCCGTCGCCCGCGACGTAGAAGCCGGCCAGCACGTCGTCGACCCGCGCGAGCGGGAACAGATCCTTGACCTGCGACGGCCCGATCTCCTGCACGTCGATCCCGCACAGCCGGTTGAACGCGCTGACCCGGCGATACTCCTCGAGCCGGTCCTTCTCGGTGGCGACCTCGATGAAGCCGACGGGCTTGAAGCCGGTCGCCTGGCCGGTCTCGGCCTCGAGCCGCGCGTAGAGGTCACGCGTGTACTTGCGCATCTCGGTCGAGGTCTCGGAGGTCGACCCGAACGTCACCATCAGGCCGGCGGCGTGCCACGTCGTCCCCGACGTGACCTGATCGCGCTCGACGAGGACGGTGTCCGTCCAGCCGAGCTTCGCGAGGTGGTAGGCAACCGAACACCCGATCACACCACCCCCGATGACGACGACACGTGCGCGCGCTGGAAGCATTTGCGGACGATTACATACATCGCCGGCTTCGGCGTACTTCGTCCCAGAGGCAGAAGTCCGCGGGAGGACACGCAGGTGTGACGAGCTGTCGCTGTGACTATCGGGTGTGAACGTGAGGTGCGGGAGGCACCCGCCTGACAGGTCCTGGACGGTGCGCGACCGCGCAGAGCGTGGACGGTCAGCGGTCGACACCTACAACCGGCCCGGCCGCGCCACATGCGCCGACCCGAAGTGTTGCGGCCGTTACGAAGTCCGAGACGAGCCTGTGTCCGGTCGTTCTCGATCCCGAATGGGGCTCGTCCGATCGTCCTGACAGCGGGCGACAGTTCAGCGCGTGCGCAACTTGCGCAGCGTGGACTGGCACTCGCCAAGCACCTCGACCTCGGCATGAAGCCGTCCTCGTCTCGCTCGCGATCGGTCTCCTGGCTCCGCACCTCCCTGATCACCTCCCTGATCGGCGGCGTCGCCGGGCTGATCGGCGCGGCGGGGTGCGCGCCGCAGTCCGCCACGGTCGGTGGTGGCGAGGACAAGGACGAGCACAGCACGCCGTCCGACGTGGCGGACGCGCTCGCGCTCCTGCCCGACGCGCAGGTGATCCTCCAGACCGAGGATGGATTGCCGCTGTACATCGTCGGCGAGCTGGCGAAGGTCGGCGCGGTCCAGCAGGCCGATCTGGCCGCCGCGGGGGCCGCGCTCGCGCCGGCGCTGCCCGCGGTGCTCGCGCCATTTCGCCTCAAGCCGAGCGATCTGGTGCTGCGCAAGGTCTCCGTCGACGAGGACGGCGGGCGGCATTTTCGCTACGCGCAGCAGCACGCCGGCCTCGACGTGATCGGCGCGGACCTCGTCGTGCATGTCGACGTCAAGGGCGCGCTCCACGCGGTCAACGGCACCGCGCGCGGGGACATCGATCCCTCGCTCGGGCGCACCCCGATCGCGGCGGCGACGGCCGTCGCCGCGGTGCTCGGCGACGCGCGCTACGTCACGGTGGCGGCGCGCTCGACCACCGCGCCGCGGCTGCTCTACCTCGAGACCGGCGACGGCGCGATGCACCAGGCGTTCGAGATCGTCGTCGAGGGGTTGCGCGGCTCCGACCCGGTCCGCGACAAGGTCTACGTCGACGTCGACAGCGGCGACGTCGTCGCCGTACATCCGCAGATCCACTTCGCCGAGAGCCGCAAGGTCTACTCGTCGAACAACGGCTCGACCACGCCGGGCACGCTCAAGCGCAGCGAGGGCCAGGCGGCGACGACCGACGTCGACGTCAACGCGGCCTACGACAACACCGGCGCCGCGTACGAGGCGTACAAGAACTTCTGGAACCGCGACTCCTACGACAACGCGGGCGCGCCGCTGCTCAGCTCGGTCCACTACTCGTCGAGCTACTGCAACGCGTACTGGAACGGCACCCAGATGGTGTACGGCGACGGCACCGGCGCCGACTGCCTGCCGCTCGCCCGCGCGACCGACGTGACGGCCCACGAGCTCACGCACGCGGTGACGGAGAGCGAGTCGGCGCTCATCTACAGCGGCGAGTCGGGCGGCATCAACGAGGCGATGTCCGACATCTTCGGCGCGTTCGTCGAGGCGTGGGTCGACGGCGGCAAGACCGGCACGCTCAAGGTCACCACCGACACGTTCCTCATCGGCGAGGATATCCTCCCGCCGGCGCTGCGCTACATGTGCGACCCGGCGGCCGATGGTGGTTCGAAGGACGTGTGGACCAGCAGCGTCGGCAGCGCCGACGTGCACTACAGCTCGGGCGTCGCGAACCTCGCGTTCTGCCTGCTGACCAAGGGGGGCGTGCATCCCCGCGGCAAGACGACCGTGAACGTCCCCGGCCTCGGCATGGACAAGGCGATCCGCATCTTCTACAAGGCGAACACCGACATCCTGACGTCGAACGCGAACTATGCGGCGCTGCGCGCCGCGACGGTGCAGGCGGCGGCGGGGCTGGCTTACACGACCGCCGAGCAGGACGCGGTCGGCTGCGCGTGGGCCGCGGTCGGCGTCGGCACGGCGCCGGCCTCGTGCGGTGGCGCCACGCCGCCGCCGCCGTCGTCGGCCGACGGCACGCTGGTCAACAAGACCCCGCTGACCAACCTCGTCGGCGCGAAGGACTCGTGGACGTTCTGGAAGCTCGACGTCCCCGCGGGCCAGACCTCGCTGACGATCTCGACGAGCGGCGGCACCGGCGACGCCGACATGTTCGTGCAGCTCGGCGCCAAGCCGACCGCGACCTCGTACGTCTGCCGCCCGTACAAGAACGGCAACGCGGAGACCTGCACGATCACGCCGCCGCAGGCTGGCACCTACTGGGTCGGGCTCAACGCGTACGCGGCGTTCTCGGGCCTCACGCTCACCGCGTCGTACGATGCGACGTCGACGCCGCCCGCCGGTGACCCCTACCTCGCCAGCGGCGCGGCCACCAGCGTCGCGGGCGCGGCGAACAGTGCGCAGTACTGGCGCGTCGCGGCGCCGGCCGGCGCGACCCTGACGGTCAAGCTCAGCGGCGGCACCGGCGACGCGGATCTCTACACCCGCCCAGGCGCGCGCCCGACGACGACGACCTACGGGTGCCGCCCGTACCTCACGGGCAACAACGAGACGTGCACGGGCGCCGTCGCCGCGGCCGGTGACACCTACGTGATGGTCCGCGGCTACGCGGCGTTCACGGGCGCCAGTCTCGTCGCCACCTGGTAGCGATCGCGCATAGCATCGCGCGATGCGCGCGATGCTCGTGTTCCTGATCGGCTGCTCGGCGCCACGGCCGATCGCGCCGGCGTCGCCGGTGGCCCCAAAACCCACGCCGCAGGTCACGGCCGTCACGCTGGTCGAGCTCGTGGTCGGCGCGACCGAGGCCTGCGTGCGGCGCAGCGACGACGCGGTCTGGTGCTGGTCGCTCGCGACCGCGACGACGCCGCACCCGGGTCCGCCCGTCGAGGCAGTGGTCGCCAGAGGCGCCAGGCACCTCGTGGCGATGGCCCACGGCACGTGCGCGGTGTTCGCCGCGGGGATGCTGCGTTGCTGGGGTGAGGAGCCGGCGCCGGTCCCTGCGCCGCTGGCGCGGCTGCTCGGCGACGCGAAGGTCCGGCTCGTGGCGGTCGCGCCCGGGCTCGCGTGCGTCACGCTGGCGTCGGGGCACGCCCGCTGCGCCGGGGCCGACGGCGCGTTCGCCGTGCCGGAGCTCGACGATGTGCTCGAGCTCGTCGCCGACGACGACGAGGTGTGCGGTCGGTCGCGCGCGGGCATGATCCGCTGCGTCGGCACGCCCGCGCGCGCGCCGATCATCCGGGTGACCGAGGCGGTGTCGCTCGGGCTGGGGCGCACCCACGGGTGCGTCGCCCAGGCGACCGGGCGGGTGCGCTGCTGGGGCACCAACACGCAGCGCCAGCTCGGGCTCCCCGGCGGCGGCGTGCTGGCCCGCGCCGTCGAGGTGCCGGGGATCGTCGACGCCACGAGCGTGGCCGCGAGCGCCACCGAGACGTGCGTCGTGCATCGCGATCGCCACGTGTCGTGCTGGGGCGGCGGCCCGGACGACGCCGCCGCGACCCCGCGCACGCTCGTCGGCGTGACCGACGCGACGAGCCTCGCGCTCGGGGCGACGTCCGGCTGCGCGCTCGCGGCTCACGCCGTCACGTGCTGGCGCGACGCGCACGAGCCGCCGACGATCGTCTCGATCCCACACTAGGATCAGCGTGCAGGGCGCGTCGAGCGCGCGACGATGCACACCACGTGCACTATCGATCTCGAGTCGCGCATCACAAAATCTCCGACGATGAATTCCAGACTATGAATCTGAGAATCATCATGTAGTGTCCGCCGCGATGACCAAGAGGATGACGATGCCGATGCGCCTGGCCGCGCTCGCGATCTGCACGATGGCAGCCTGTGGTCCCGCCGACCGCGAGGGCAACAACGGCCCTCCGGGCGGCCCCGATCCCGGAAGCTCCGACGTGTGCCCGCGCTGCTCGCCGGACAACACGACGGTGATCGACTGCCAGGGTGGCGCGACCGCGTGCCCGCTCGATCAGCTGTGCTCGAACGGCACGTGCATGAACGCGTGCCTCGCGGCCGAGGAGAACCACTCGTCCGTCGGCTGTGACTACTACGCGGTCGACATGGACGCGGCGCAGGGGCCGCCGTTCGACGCGTGCTTCGCGGTGTTCGTCGCCAACACGTCGAAGGACGCGGTCCACATCAACGTCGAGTTCGGCGGCGCCGCGGTCAACCTCGGGCAGTTCGCCAAGCTGCCCCAGGGCCAGGGCAAGGCGCTGACCTACGGCGCGTACAACCCGCTGCAGGGCCTCAAGCCCGGCGAGGTCGCGATCCTGTTCCTCGCGTACGCGCCGGTCAGCTTCCCCAACCAGAACGTCGCGTGCCCGGTGCCCGCGGCGATCGGCACGGAGGCGCAGCTCTCGGGCACCGGCCTGGGCAAGGGCTTCCACATCACCACCGACCAGCCGGTCGTCGCGTACCAGATGCTGCCGTACGGCGGCGGCGACCGGGGCGTCGCTGCTCCTGCCGACGAGCGCGTGGGGCACCAACTACGTCGCCGCGAGCGCGTACGAGCAGATCGGGGGCTCGATGCCGCCGATCCAGCTCGGGCAGGGGCCGTCGTACAACATCATCGCGAAGGAGGACGACACGCACGTCACGCTCAAGCCGAAGGCGAACCTCAACGCGGGTGGCGGCATGGTCGCGGGGCCGGCGAACCAGCCGTACCAGATCACGCTGATGAAGGGCCAGCACGCGCAGTTCACGCAGACCAACGCGCCGCTGTCGGGGACGCCGATCGACTCGGACAAGCCGATCGGCGTGTTCGGCGGTCACCAGATCATGTCGATCGATCAGTGCTGTGGCGATCACGGCGAGCAGATGCTCGCGCCGGTGCGCGCGCTGGGCTCGGAGTACGTCGCGGCGGCGCACCCGGAGCGCCACCCCGGCGAGGTCCGGATCTTCCGCATCTACGGCGCCGTCCCGGGGACCGCGCTCACCTACGATCCACCCAACGTCGGGCCGGCCACGGTCTCGCTGGGCGAGATCCTCGAGATCCGCACCGCGCAGCCGTTCACGGTGCGCAGCCAGGACGCCGCGCATCCGTTCACGATGTTCACGTACATGAGCGGCGCGGGCGAGCAGGGCGCCGGTGGCATCGGCGATCCCGACTTCGTACGGCTCGTGCCGCCGCTGCAGTACATGCAGCACTACGTGTTCTTCACCGATCCGACCTATCCGTTCACGAACCTCACCGTCGTGCGCAAGCGCACCGCGCAGGGCTTCGCCGAGGTCGAGCTCGGCTGCATGGGCAACATCACGGGTTGGCAGCCGGTCGGCTCCGACGGTCAGTTCGAGATCACGTGGGTCAAGATGGTCGATCACTGGAACGGGATGAACGGGTGCAACAACGGCGTCAACACGATGACCTCGCAGGGCACGTTCGGCGTCTGGGTCTGGGGCTGGGGTAGTGAGGACACCAACACCGGCTGGGTCAGCTACGGCTATCCGGCCGGCGAGAACGTCCAGCCGATCAACGACGTCGTCGTGTACTGAGGCGGAAAGCCAGTCGACCGCGATCCCGCTCTTCCGTCAGTTGCGGACGTCGCGGTAGTGATAGATGCGCCCCATCGTGCCGACGAAGAACACGTCGCGCCCGAAAACGGCGACGCCGCGCAGGTCGCGGGGGCTAGTCAAGTCGAGCGCCAGAGCTTCGGTGAGGGTCGCGTGCGCCACGCCCATCGCGCCGGCGGTCCACAGGTCCGTGCTCTGCCCGTCCATGTCGGCGAAGTCGCCGTTGAGCTTGGGCTTCCAGTCGGAAGTGGGCGTGTACTGATCCGCGCCGTTGGGGCCGAGCCCCCAGATCGCGGTGCTGAGCGGGGGGGGCGTACAGATCGACGAACCTGGACGAGGGGATCGGGCCGGTCGTGAACGGGGACCACAACCCGCCCGCGCTCATCAACGGTGACCTCCGGTAGACGTGCTGACCGACGCCGGCGATCACGAGGTCGTTCGCGCCCGCGAGGGTGATCGCGTAGAGGTCCTCGGCGATGGGGGGCACGGGGGATTCTGTCTTCGAGGCGTCCTGCCACCCCTCGCCGATGATGCGGGCGTACACCGTGCCCGCCGCGCCGACGACCCACTCCGTCGAGTTGGAGCCCACGGCTCGCGCGCCGTAGAGATTCCAGCCACCGGTGATCAGGTGGATGCTCCACTGCTGGTTGTCGAACGTCAGGATGTTGCCGCCGTCGCCCGCGATGACGAGCGTGGGGCCGGTGGTGTTGCTGGTGAGGCCCGAGATGTCGTTGAGGTTCGCGGTCACGGGCCCGGGCCCGGTGCTCACGACATCCCACGCGTCGGTGCCGGTGCGGTGCAGGACGATCCCGCCGTCGCCGACCGCCCAGAGATCGTCCGGCCCGGTGCCCCACAACGCGTTGAGGTTGTTCACCGTGCCCGACATCTCGATGCAGAACGTGTTGTCACACGGCGTCGGAACGAAGGCGTCGGGGACCGCCGCATCACCGCCGGTGCAGGTGTCCCCAGGCATCGCGCATTGATTGTTGGTGCACGCCAGCCCGTCGGGGCACGCCTGCGTCGCCGAGCACGTGTACTGGCAGCTCTCGACCGATGGTCGGTAGCAGCCGGCGAGCAGCGAGAGGAGGAGGGCAGGGCGGAACATCGGAAGGGCGATCATAACGTGCGGACCCCTCGGGTGTAGGCTTTCCGGATGCTCCGCGTGACGCTCGGCTCACTCCTGCTGGTGGCCGCGTGCAGCGACGAGTCGGGGCCGTCGTCGCAGCCGGTCGGCAGCTGCGATGGCGTGCTCGCGACCGTGGCCGAGGCCGGCGGGCGCCACGTGCCGATCGACACCGACATCACGTGGTCGAGCAACCCGCCCGCGAGCGGGCCGCACTACCAGAACTGGGCGCGCTGGGACCGCGAGTACACGAGCCTCGATCGGCGCTACTGGCTCCACAACGTCGAGCACGGCGGGCTCGCGCTGCTCTACAACTGTCCGGACGGCTGCCCCGACATCGTCGAGGCGCTGCGCGCCCGCGTGCGCGAGCGCCCGGTCGATCCGGCGTGTGGCGGGCAGGTCTACAACCGCATGCTGATCGCCGCCGATCCGCTGCTGCCCGACGGCGTGAAGGTCGCCGCGGTCGCGTGGGACGTGCTGTACACGGACAGCTGCGTCGATCCCTATCTCGAGCTGTTCGTCACCCAGCGGTACAACCGGGCGCCCGAGGATCTGTGCGCCGAGGGCATCGAGCTCGGCGGCACCTTCATCATGCCGTAGGGGGTACCATCCGGGCATGCGTAGCCTGATCCTGATCGCGCTCCTCGCGGCCTGTGGTGACGATGGCAACGCGGGCCCCAGGGACGCCCCGCCGATCACGCCCGACATCGACAACGGGTCGTGGACGCGACGCGCCAGCTCACGGTGACGCCGCCCGCGGCCGCGTCGGCGTGCACCGTCCCGATCGCGAGCTACCTCGTGCCGGGCATCCTCGTCGCGACGCGCGCCGTGATCGAGAGCGGCGCCAAGGCGTCGGGGCGGATGTTCACCGAGGCGCGCAAGACGGCGTTGTTCGCGGAGATGGGCGTCGCCTACGATCCGGCCAGGGCGCAGGTGTTCGTGCACGTCGACGGCGCCCCGACGCGCGTGGTGTCGCTGACGGCGACCCACGATCCGGCGTGGGCGCGCAGCGCGGCGTGGACCGCCGGCGACAGCGGCGTCGACGTGTTCTTTCCCAACGTCGCCGTCGGGGCGGGCTCGACCGACCTCGCCGTCGTGGGCGGGGCGCTCGGCACCGGCGCGATCCCGCTCGTCGCGAACACGATCACGCTCGTGACCGTCCACTGATTCAGACGAACGCGCGCCACAGCGGGATCTCGTCGCCCGCCTGCGGCGCCGGGATGAGCCCGTTCTCGACCGCGCCGTCGTCGCTCTCGGGCTCGCACAGGTAGACGGCGATCGCGCCGAGCGGCTGATCGGTCCGCACGAGCCGCATGTTCGCGGGCACCTTGCGGGCCTCGCGCCGCCAGCCGACGGTGACCTCGCCGATCGTCGCGGCCTCGAGGATCTTCCGCCCGCCCTCGCTGCCGAACCCGGTCACCGTGGCGACCTCGACGTCGACCGCCTCGGGGGCGTCGCCGATCGCGAGGCCGTGGCGGGCGAGGTGCGCGGCCACGCTCGCGGGCACCAGGTACGCCGGCGGTCGGTCGACGACGGTCGTGCCGACGAAGTTCGAGAAGTACCGCACCTGCACGGTCGAGGGCGTGCCCGCGAGCGTGCGCGGGGTCCGCGTCGGGATCTCGATGGGCTCGGCGAACGCGTCGAGCCGGTAGCGCACCGCGATGCGGTCGCGCGGCGTGCGACTCGCGGCGACGAGCTGCATCACCTCGTCGCCGTGCGACGCCACGTAGCGCACCGCCTCGAGCAGGCACGCGTAGGTCGTGCGCACGCGCTCGGCGAACGGGAGGTACGAGTAGCACTCCAGCAGCAGATCGAGCCGGCTCGTGAGCCCGCGATAGTTGCCGCCGAACCGCGGGTGATGCGGATAGGTCATCCAGCCCTCACCCACCGCCGTGGTCGGATCCGCCTCGCGCCGCTCGTCGAGCGCGCGCTCGTCCTCGACGAAGTTGCCGTACCAGCCGGCGAGCACCTGGTGCTCGCGCCCGAGCGCCGCGGTGATCGCCGGCATCGCGACGTTCCGCATGTACGCGATCGGTTCGGCGCGCCCGCTCGCGCCGGTGTGCGGGATGTCGTACGCCATCGCGAAGCGGTGGACCGAGCCGTTCGTCGCGTGGGTGTCGATCGTCAGCTCGGGCTCCCACACCTGCAGCACGCGCGCTTGCAGGAGCTGCATCTCGAGCGCCTGCTGCCGCATGTAGTCGCGGTTGAGGTTGATGCCGATCGAGTTGACCCGCGTGCCGACGAGCTTGGGGCCGTCCTGGCCCTCGAGCTTGGCGACGTTGAGCTCGCGGTTCTTCGGATCGACCGCGTCGTTGCCGTCGGGGTTGAACAGCGGCACGACGACGAGCGTGAGGTGCGCGAGGAGATCTCCGTACGCGCCGTCGAGGAGGTCGCGCATCAGCATCATCGCGGACTCCTTGCCCTCGACCTCGCCGGCGTGGATGCCGTTGATGATCAGCACCACCGGCAGGCCCCGCGCGCGCGACGCGGCGGGGGTCGTGATGCCGTGCGCCGACAGCACGCAGAGCGGGAGCTCGCGGCCTTGCGGGCTCGTGCCGAACGTCGTGATCGCGAGCCGGGGATCGTTGCGATCGCGAAGCCCGGCGAGGAACTCCATCACGTGTGCGTGGAGCGAGGTCTCGGTGTACGCGGTGGCTTCGGCGCGGGTCTGCAGGGGCACGCCGTCATCTTAACCACGGCCAGCGGCCGAATGGCGGCGTGGTGCTCGGGCGGCGCAACCAGCCGCTGGCGCGCGCCCATCCGTGCCGTCCTGACAATCGGCAGGGTCAGGCGCGGCTGACAATCGCGTAGTTAGCGCGTGGCCCGGTCGTTGCTGATGGTGATCGCCATGAAGCTCGCACTCACCCTCGCCGTGGTCGCGTCGCTCTCCGCGCTCGCGCCGACCGCGCGCGCCGAGGACGTCGACGCGGCGCTGTATCGCTGCAACGATCACCAGGCGACGGTCGTCGTCACGTTCAAGCCGGAGCTCGAGATCAAGGAGCTGATCACGTGGGCGGTCGGCTTCTCGTGCAAGGAGCTGATCTTCGACGCGCGCACGATCGGGGCGCGCAAGGTCACCGTGATCGCGCCGACCAAGATGTCGCGCGCCGAGGCGTGGCAGCTGTTCGAGGTCAGCCTGTCGACCGCGGGCCTCGCGGTGGTGCCCAAGGGCAAGGCGCTCCGCATCGTCGAATCGCAGAGCGCGAAGAAGGAGAGCATCGCGATCGTGAAGTCCGGCGCGATCGAGGGTGGCGACACGATCGTGCGCACGGTGATCAAGCCGACCTACGCGTCGGCCGACGCGCTCAAGGCCGCGTTCCTGGCGCTCAAGTCCGACGCCGGCGACGTGTTCACCGTCGGGGCGCTCGTGGTCGTCACCGACTTCGCGGGCCACGTGCGCGACATGCTGTCGCTCGCGGCGCTGGTCGACGTGCCGAGCGGCAGCGACGGGATCTACACGATCGCGGTGCACCACGCCGACGCCGCGAAGCTCGCGGACAAGGTGACGACGCTCGTCGGCGCCGCGGTCACCAAGGTCCTCGTCGACGAGCGCACCAACACGCTGGTCGTCGCCGGCACCGAGGTCGGCTACCAGCGGGCCAGGGCGCTCGTCGAGCGCCTCGATCTGTCGCTCGCGATGGAGGACGGCGTGACGGTCCACATCCACCGGCTCAACAACGGCATCGCCGAGGAGCTGGCCAGGACGCTCACCGAGGCCATCACGGCCAAGGCCCAGGCGCAGCCGCAGGTCCCGGGCGGCAAGCCGGTCGCGGCGCTCGAAGGCCAGGCGCGCGTCATCGGGGACAAGGCGACCAACTCGCTGATCGTCACCGCGAGCGCGCACGACTTCCTCGCGATCAAGGACCTCATCACGCAGCTCGACATCCCGCGTCGGCAGGTGTTCATCGAGGCCCTGATCCTCGAGGTCGCGATCTCGGACGGCCTCGACCTCGGCACGTCGTCGCACGGCGGCGTGTCGACCAGCGGCGGCTCGCTGGTGATCGGCGGCGTGCAGACCGGCGGCGTGTCGACGCTCGGGCTCGGCACGACCGACGGCGCGGCGTCGCTCGCGGGCGTTTCGGGCCTCGTCGGCGGCATCGTCGGCACCGCGCTCGCCAACTCGACGAGCCTGCTCGGCACCAGCATCCCGTCGTACGCCGTGCTGTTCAACGCGGTCGCCAACTCGTCCAACGCCAACATCCTGTCGGCGCCGAGCATCATCGCGCTCGACAACGAGGAGGCGAAGTACAAGGTCGGCACGAACATCCCCTACAAGAAGGGGCTGTCGTTTCCGACGTCGTCGTCGACGTCGACGTCTCCGTTCAACAGCGTCGGCGCGAACATCGATCGCCAGGACCTCGTGCTCGAGCTCGACATCAAGCCGCACATCTCCGAGAACGACATGGTGCTGCTCGAGATCAAGCACGACTCCAAGGACCTCGGGGACAAGGACGCCGAGCTCGGCCCGACGTGGACCACGCGCAACCTCGAGACTCGCGTGCTCGTGCAGGACCAGCACACGATCGCGATCGGCGGGCTCATGCAGACGCGCGACGTGGTCACGTCGAGCAAGGTGCCGATCCTCGGCGACATCCCGCTGCTCGGTCACCTGTTCAAGTACACGTCGAAGTCGAAGAAGAAGTCCAACCTCCTCATCCTGCTGACGCCGTACATCGTCAAGGACCAGGCGGACCTCGAGGCCATCCGCGAGCGCAAGGCGCGCGAGCACGACGAGTTCGTGCGGTCGTTCAGCGGGCTCGAGCGCAGCGCCTACCTGCCGGCCATCGACTATCGCAAGAAGCGCGGCGTCGTCGAGGAGATCAACCGCGCGGTCCTCGAGGTCGAGGCCGACACTGCGGCGCGCGCGGTGCTCCACCAGGACGTCCCCACCGTCGACACCGGCGTCATCGAGGTGCGCCCGTAAACGCCAACGCCAACGTAAACCTAAACGATCGTTTTCGTTTTCGTTTTCGTTTCGTTTTCGTCGACGTTTACGATGGGATCACTTCCGCCTGGGCCTGGCGGGTTTGACAGGCTTGGCGGGCTTGGCGGGCGTGGCGACGGGCGCGCTCGGCTTGGGGATCTTCACGCCGGTGAGCCAGCCGCGGAGCTCGGGCAGGACGAGCGCGCGCGAGGCGATGCACTGGTCCATCGCGTCGATCGCCTGCTGCACCGTGCGCTCGCCACCCGGCAGCTTCACGAACGTGGCAGTGACGTAGGCGACGATGGCGTCGCGCCGGGTCGGGTCGCACGAGGCGGTGAACACCTCGGCGATGCCGGCCGCCGAGCTCGCGGTGCCGTCGGGGGGGATGCGGGCCAGGATCGCTGCCTGGTGCGCCTTGAAGAACTCCTGTGCGACCACGCGGTTGGCCTCGCTCGCGACGCCCCACAGGAGCCAGCTCGTCTCGCGGATGTCGAGGCTGGGATCGAGCATGAGCTCGAGCGCGCGCGCCTGTCGCCTGGTGTCGCGCACCGCGCCGAGCGCTGCGAGGATCTCGCCGCGGCGGCCGCGCCCGGCCTCGGTGTAGAGGTCCTGGCGCACGCGCTCGAAGATCTCCGGCCGGGCGTCGACGGCGATCCGCAAGATGAGGCCACGCATGGCCTCGGGCAACGTGGTCCAGGTGGCCGCCAGGCGCACCGCCTCGTCGACGAGCTTCGGCTCGCGGCCGGTCCAGCCGACGATCGCGATCAGCCGCGCGCGCATGCTCTCGTCGTCGATCGTGTCGTTCGGTCGCGGCAGCATGCCGACCGCGAGCGCGCCCGGCCCGAACGTCGCGCGCAGCCACTGCTCGAACTTCGGGCGCAGGTCGTCGGGCACGAGGTCCTTGAACGCGCCGGGCAGATCGAGCGCGTCGCCCACCGTGAAGCGGTCGGCGTCGACCAGCAGCTTGGGGACGAACGACAGCGCGGCGGCGATCGGCAGCGTGCCGCGCGACGTCGCGGTCGCCGCGTCGAACACCACGCTGCGGCGCTCGCTCTGGGCGAGCAGGGGCCAGGCCTCGTCGCGCAGCGCGGTGAGCTGCGCCGGCGTGTAGGCGACGCGGAAGTAGCCGCGGGCGTCGACGTTGGGCATCACCCAGCGCGGGCACGCGGTCGCGAGCTTGAGCGACGCGGTCGGGCGATCGAGCAGCGTGCAGGTCGTCGCGCGCGCGCCGGCGTTGTCGTAGGCGAGGCACACCGGGATGGTGAACACCGGGAGGCGCGACAGCTCGGCGGGCGGGGTGCCGCCGGGAGGGAGGTAGCGATGCTGTTCGAGCGCGATCGACGGGGGCTTCCCCGGGGCGCAGGTGACCCCGACCGCGAGCTCCGGCGCGCCGGCCGCGTCGAGGAACGAGCCGAACGCGGCCACGAGATCCTTGCCGGCGGCGGCGCCGATCGCGGCGATCAGATCCGCCGACGTCGCGCTCCCGTAGGCCTTGCTCGTGAGGTACGCCCGCACGCCGCGCTGGAACACGTCGGCGCCGACGTAGGTCTCGAACATGTTGAGGATGGCGGCGCCCTTGTTGTAGGTGATGCCGTCGAACGCGGTGAAGATGTCGTCGGCCCTGGCGATCGGCTGACGGACCTGGCGCGCCGACGCGAGGCTGTCGGCCTCGAGTGCGCCGTTGCGCGTGTCGACGTCGGTCTGCTCCTCGTGCCACGTCGGGTCGAACCGCGCGCTGAGCTTGTGGGCGAGCCAGTTCGCGAAGCCCTCGTTGAGCCAGATGTCGTCCCACCACCGCATCGTCACCAGATCTCCGAACCACTGATGCGAGAACTCGTGCGCCGCGACGACCACCCACCGCCGCGCGCGCGCCTTCGACGCCTGCGCGTCGAGCAGCAGCGTCCGCTCGGAGAACGTGATCATCCCGGCGTTCTCCATCGCCGAGAAGCCGACGGTGAGCGGGATCGTCACGAGGTCGAGCTTGGGGTACGGGTACGGGATCGCGAACCACTCCTCCGCGAGGTCGAGGATCCGCGCGGCCGTCTGCGCGGCGTACGCCGCCTCGGCTTGCCGACCGGCGAGCGCGTAGATCTTGATCGGGGTGCCGCCCTTGGTCGTGCCCGCGTCGACGATCGCGAACGGCCCGACCGCGAACGCGACGAGGTAGGACGGCAGCGGCCGGGTCGGCGCGAACTCCACGCGCCTGGTCGCGCCGGTCGTCACCTCGCCGACGATCGGCGTGTTGGACACCGCGACGAGCGGGGTCGGCACGTCGAGCGTCAGCTGCCACGGCACCTTGTTGTCGGGCTCGTCGAAGCACGGGAACACGCGGCGCGCGTAGACCGCCTCGAGCTGCGAGAACACGTAGGCGTCCTTGGCCTTGCCGACGACCTGCTTGAACGCGCCGGTGGTGTTCACCGTGTCGAGCTCGCCGGCGTAGTCGAGCGCGATCGTCCACGTGCCCGGCGCGAGCGCGGCGGGGGCGCGGAGCTCGAGCCAGTCGTCGCCGTGAGGCGTGGCGACGAGCGGCGTGGGCGCGGCCGCCGTTGCCGTCGGCTCGTCGCGGGTGGCGCTGGCGTGCGTGACCGTCAGCCGGGTCGCGTTGAGCCAGATCGTCGACGATCGCTCGTCGAGGGTGCCGACGATCGCGATCGCGCCGGTGAAGCCGGTCTTCGCCGGGTCGATCGCGAGGCGCGCCGTGTAGCGCGTCGGCAGGAACGTGCGCGGCAGGCGCAGCGTCGGTGCCGCTGGGCCGGCAGGCGAGGTCGGCGACGCGACGCCCGCGTCGGGCGTGGGCGCTGGCCGCGACGACGTCGTGGGCGCTGGGACCCGCCCGGGACACGCGGTGAGCAGCACCCCGAGGACGATCGCCGTTGCGCGCATGGGCGCGAGCCTATCCCCGATCACTCGGCGAGCGTGGCGCCGCAGCAGTGCTTCCACTTGCGCATCGAGCCGCACACGCAGAGGTCGTTGCGCCCGGGCTTCTGCGGACGGAGGCGCGCCATCTCGCGCGGCGCCGGGAAGGTGCACGGGCGGAGCGCGCGGCCGCGCGCCTCGGCCTCGGCGAACCGCGCCGCGATCTCGTCGAGCTTCGCCGCGGTGAACCACTGGCGCGCCTCGTCCTCGAGGTTGCGCGCCAGCGCGTAGTACCGGCGGGCGTGCTGCACGTGGTCGACGTGCGGCACGCGGCGATAGCCGGCCGGCACGTCGACGAGCGCGTTGCCGCCGGCGAACCCGTAGGTGCCGACGTCGCGCGCGGGCCGCAGCTCCCAGTCGATCTCGAACAGGCGGTAGGCCACCGGCGCGAGGCCGACCCACGCGCGGGCCTCGTGCTGGTTGAACGGGTGGAGGTACGCGGCCTCGTCGACCGCCGGCACGCTGTCGGGCACTCCGTAGGGCAGCCCCACCGGCGTGCCGTAGTTCGGCTGCGTCACGTCACCGCTGATCGCGTGCACGAGCTCGTGCATGCAGAACCCGAGCAGCCGGCTGTGGATGCAGGCGCCATCGCGCACCGCGACCCAGCGCACCTCGCCGAGCTGCTGCTGGATGCGCCACAGCGTCGGGGCGGCGAGATCCCAGATCACGGTCTGCCCCCAGCCGCGCATCGCGTCGTCGAACCGGTACAGCGCGGCGATCCCGGCCGCGCGCTCGTCCACCGACAGCACCTCGTGGCAGCGACAGGCACAGGGATACGGTGACCGCACCGCGTCGACGACGTTCGCCGGCATCGCTAGAGTCTACCCGATGCCGACGACGCTGCTGTTCCGGATCCTCAACGTGTTCACCGTCGACGGCGATCGGCTGTCGGGCAACCCGCTGTGCGTGTTCGAGGATGGGCGCGGGCTGTCCACCGCGCAGATGCAGGCGCTCGCCCGGCAGCTGAACCTGTCGGAGACGACGTTCGTGCTGCCAACCACCCGCACGGGTGCCGACGCGCAGGTGCGGATCTTCACCCCGGGCTTCCCGGGATTCGAGATGCCGTTCGCGGGTCACCCCACCCTGGGGACCGCGTTCGTCGTCGCGGCGGGGCGGCCGCGGGTCACGCTCGAGATGATCGCGGGGCTGGTGGACGTGGCCGCCGACGGCGCGCGGTTCACGCTGCGCGCCGCCCGGCCGCCGGTCACGCGGGTGCCCGCGGCGTCGCGCGCGGAGCTCGCGGCGATGGTCGGCTTGCCCGCCGACGCGATCGTCGACGATCCGCTGTGGGTCGATACCGGCGTCGAG
>JAPLLF010000728.1 GCA_026387715.1 Pseudomonadota bacterium | reverse complement strand
CGCCGGATCGTCCGCAGCCGCCCTCGCAGCCGCAGACGCGGCCGACGTTCGATCCCGTGCGTCCGCAGCCGGTGTCGCCGCCGTCGCGCCCGACGACCGGTGGCGGCGTGATCACGCCCGATCCGATTCGCCCTGGCCCGCCCGAGGCGCGCCCGCCCCGGCCGCCGGCCCCGGTGATCCAGCAGCCGCAGCCGCCGTCGCGTCCGCAGCCGCCGTCGCGTCCGACGCAACCGCCGCCGGCGCAGCCGCAGCCGCGTCCGGTCGCGCAGCCGCCCGCGCGCAACCTGCCGCCGGCGCAGCCGCAGCCGGCCCAGCCGACGAACCGTAACCACCGCTAGCTCGTAACCTCCGGATTCGTCGACACGCAGCCCGCCTCGGCGGGCTGTGGTCGTTTCGGCCCGGTCGATCGTGAACCGCTGGCGACGGGCGGGTCAGTCGACGCGCAGCGCGCGCTCGAACTCTTCGGGGTTGGAGCTCGCGTAGATCGCGGTCTCCATCGAGATGAGGCCGGTGTTCACGAGATCGATGAGGTGCTGATCGAACAGCTGCATCGAGTACAGATCGCGGCCCTTGCGCACCTGCTCCGGGATGTCCGACAGGCGACCCGCCCGGATGCTCTCGCGGATCGTCCGCGTCACCCGCAGGATCTCGACGGCCGGCAGCCGGCGCCGCCCGTCCTTGCTCGCGAGCAAGCGGAGCGACACGATCGCCTGCAGGCAGTCGCCGAGGCGATCGCGGATGACGTCCTGCGCGTCGGTCTCGAACAGGCCGATGTAGCGCTGGATCGTCGCCACCGAGTCGGGCGTGTGGATCGCCGACACCACGAGGTGGCCGGTCTCCGCCGCCTTGAGGCACGTCGCCGCGGTCTCGCGATCACGGATCTCGCCGACCATGATGACGTCGGGATCCTGGCGCATCGCCGCGGTCATCGCGTCCTTGAACGACTCGGTGTCCGCGCCGACCTCGCGCTGGATGATCATGCACTTCTGCGGCTCGTAGATGAACTCGATCGGATCCTCGACGGTCACGATGTGCGCGTGGCGCGTCTCGTTGATGTAGCGGATCATCGCGGCGAGCGTCGTCGTCTTGCCGTTGCCGGTCGCCCCGGTGATCAGCACGAGACCACGGCGCGCGTCGGCGATCTCCGAGAGCACCGGCGGCAGGTTGAGCTGCTCGAGCGAGAGCACCTGGATCGGGATGAGCCGCATCACGATGCCGACGGAGCCGCGCTGGCGGAAGATCGACGCCCGGAACCGACCACGTTGCGCGAGCGAGTACGAGACGTCGATCTCGGTGAACCGTCGCGAGAAGTCGACCGTGATGCTTCGATCTTCGAGGATCATCCTCGCGATCGCCTCCGTGTCCGCGCCAGTCAGCGGCGGTACTTTGATGGCCCCGAGGAGCTCGCCGTGCAGTCGATAGTGCGGCGGATATCCAACTTCGAAGTGGATGTCCGAAACCGTTCGTTCGATGCCGAAGGCCAGTAACTTGTGAAACGCGTTCCGATCCACGGGCTCAGTTTAAACCCGGAGTCCCCGGTCCACGCTCCCCCTCGGGGTCGTTTTCGGTGGCCGGTCGCTTGATCGATTCGAGCAGCGGCTCGGAACCGGGCTTGGGTCCGGACTGCGTGATCTCGTCGTCGGTCAACGGCTGCCAGGGCTCCAGCGCCGGGCCGTCGCGCTCGATCGGCGGCTCGGACGCGCGCGGGCGTGGCCGCTCGATCGGGATCTGGAAGTCGTTGGTGATCTCGTCCTCGGCCTTGCCGAACGCGTTCCGCGGGATCGGGATCGCGTTGGTCGAGCCCGCCGCCATGACGTTGACGCGCGGGAGGGCCGGCGCGCGATCGTCCTCGTCCTCGTCGTCGTCCTCGTCGTCGTTGTTGCGCACGATCACGGAGGCCGGCCGGTGCTTCGGGGTGATGTTGCGCATCTCCGCCCGGACCTCGTCCTTGAGCGTGATGAACGGCGGCGCCGGCCGCGCCATGTAGTAGCCCTGGCCGTAGCGCAGGCCGAGATCGCGGAGCGCGACGACGTCCTCGACCTCCTCGATGCCCTCGGCGACCATCACGGCGTCGATGGTGTCCGCGATGTGGCGCAGCGAGCGCAAAATCTCGCGCTTCACCGTCGAGCGAGCGATGCCGCGGACCAGCACGTCGCTGATCTTGATGAAGTGCGGGCGCAGCGACATCACGGTCTCGAGGTTCGAGTGGCGGGTGCCGACGTCGTCGATCGCGACGCCGAACCCCATCGCGGTGTACGCGCCGAGCGCGCGCTTGAACGACGCGAAGTTCTCGATCGCGAGGCGCTCGGTGATCTCGAAGACGATGTTCGCCGGCGTCAGGCCCGCGGCCGACAGCAGGTTGCCGACCTCGACCTCGATGAACGCCGCGTCGTAGAACGACATCGGCAGCAGGTTCACGAACAGGCGGTGGACCGGCTCGAGCGTCTTGGCGTTGCGCAGCGCGCTGCGGAAGCACGCGCGATCGAGCTCGACGGTGAGGTCGACCTCGTCGGCGATCGCGAACAGCGTCGCGGGCGACTCGAGCGCGGTGCCGCGCGGCCCGCGCGACAGCGCCTCGTACGCGAAGATGTCGCCGGTGCCGAGATCGACGATCGGCTGGTACACCGAGGTGAGGCCGTCGCCGAGGATGATGTCCTGCAGCGTGGCGCGATCGCGATGCGCCTTGCGCTCGCGGAGGTTGCGCGCGTTGTCGGCGACGTCGGAGAACAGCCGCGCGGTGAGCCGCTCGGGGCGGATCAGCGAGTTGCCGAGCACGCGCGCGGAGCCGACCGTGATGCGCGGCTGCTCGCGCAGGACCTCGCTGACCTTCTTGGCGAGCCCCGCCTCGACGGCGCGCTCGACGGTCTGGCCGAGCTCGTCGAGGTCGATGCGCACGGGCCGCGGCGCGAGGATCACGAAGTAGCCGTCGCCGTCGCCGGTCCGGCAGATCACGTCGGCGGGATCGAGCATGTTGCCGCGCAGGCCGTCGAGCACCGCCGCGGCGTGATCGTAGATCTCGCTGTGATGCGCGACGCCGAGATCGAGCTCGATGTGGTGCAGGCGCGACAGGTCGACGAGCAGGCACGACAGCGCGCGATCGCGCGTGAGGATCGCCGTGATCTCGTGCATCCGCTCCTGGTAGGGGCGGAACTTGTCGACGACCGGCTGCACGTGCTTGAGCGAGCGCGCCGCGCCGCTCGCGTTGGGGCCGCCCTCGGCCGACGAGAAGTGGTGCACGCGCCCGGGCCCGCCACGCTTGGCGGTGCGGAGGGCGGCCTCGACCGCGGTGAGCAGGCTCTCCGGATCCGCGGCGTCGTCGGGGAGCGACGCGAAGCCGACCGACAGCGACATCTTGCGGCCACCGGGCATCTCGGTCGACGCGACCGCGTCGCGCAGCCGGGTCGCGCGCGCGAGCGCGCCGTCCTTCGCCGTCTCCGGCAGCAGGATGACGAACTCCTCGCCGGAGTAGCGCGCGACGACCTCGGCGGTGCGTCCGGTGTCCTCGACGAGGACGAGCGCGAGCCGGCGCAAGATCTCGTCGCCCACCTGGTAGCCGAGGTCGTAGTTCACGCTCGCGAACCCGTCGATGTCGGCGAGCAGGATCGCCATCGGCTGGCTGTAGCGGAGCGACCGGCCGACCTCCTCCCGGAGGCGCTCCTGGAACGCGCGGTGCGTGTACAGGCCGGTCAGCGGATCGCGGAGCGTCAGGGCGTCGAGCTGGTGGCCCATCTGCGCGAGCTGCTCGGCGGCGACGGAGATCTCACGCGAGCGCGACTCGAGCTGCGCCTCGAGGTGGATCTCGTGCTCGCGCAGCGACTGGTTGGCGATCCGCAGCTCGCCGAGCAGCCGGTGGTTGTCGCGCTCGAGCTTGAACGTCACGACGAGCTGCTCGACGACCTGCATGATGTCCTGGATCTTCCAGGGCTTGGTGATCACGTAGTGCAGGTGGCCCGCGTTGATCGCGGCGATCAGATCTTCGGATTCCGGATGTCCCGTGACCACCGCGCGCCGGCAGTGCGGACGCAGCTCTGCGACCCGCGCGAGCAGCTGCTGCCCCAGCATCCCGGGCATGCGGAGGTCGGCGAGCACGCACGCGACGTCGGGCTGGGCCTGCACGAGCTCGAGGGCCTCGTAGCCGTTGCTGGCCAGCAAGACGGTACAGCGGGCGCGCAGGACGCGGGCCAGCGCATCGAGGTTCGCGCGATCATCATCGACGCAGATGATGATCGGTTTGCCCTCCTCACTCGTAACAACTTCTTCGACCAAGCTCCCTCAGTATAGAGAGTTCGGTCGCGGGGATGGAAGTTTGAACATACAGACCTCCGGATCAGAGGACCTCGCACGCCGTCACGACCCGAAGATCGAGATCCCAGCTAACCGCTCGATTAACCACACGATTCCGAGCACGAAGATCACCGCGGCGAGCCCCGGCATCACGGTGTGGCGGTAGCGCACGGCGCCCACAACGCGGCAGCCGAACCACAGCACCGGCAGCGCGACGAGCACGATCGTGAGCTGGCCGAGCTCGACGCCGAGGTTGAACAGCAGGAGCGGCGTGACGATGTGATCGGGCGGGAGCAGCGCCTCGAGCGCGCTCGCGAACCCCAGGCCATGGACGAGGCCGAACCCGAACGCGAGCGCGAACCGCCAGCGCACGTCGGGCGCGACGACGTCCTCGACCGCGGTGTACGCGATCGAGATCGCGATCGCGCTCTCGACGAGCTGGGCCGGCAGCCGGATCCAGCCGAGCGAGGCCGCGATCAGCGACAGGCTGTGCGCGATCGTGAACGCGGTGACGATGCGCGCGGTCGCCACGAGCGTCGGCCGGAGCGGGCGGCGCTGCCAGCCACCGTCGGGAGCGCGCGTGAGCACGAGCACGAGCAGCAGCGCGAGCACGAAGCAGACGTGATCTCGCCCGCCGAAGATGTGGTGCATGCCGTCGCCGATCCACGCGACGAGCGAGGGGCTCGTCGCCGGCGACAGCGTGACGATGGGCTGGGACGCGCGCACGATCGCGGGCGCGCCGGCGCCGAGCGTGACGATCGCCTCGTGGCGCTGGTCGGCCGCGAAGAACTGGGTCAGATCGACGCGCAGCGCCACGATCGCCGCCTGGCAGGTCACGCGCCACGTCACGACGACGAACGCGCGATCGGGATCGGGCGCCGACGTGGCCGGCCCCGGCGCACACGGCCGATCGGTCAGGAGCGTGAGCCAGCGTGCGACGTACGCCGCCGCCGCCGGATCCGCGCTCGCCGCGTCGATCGCCGGCGTCGTGTCGGACGGCAGGTGCATCGGCACGGTGAGATCCGCCGGGGCGACCGTGAACCGGACCGTCGCGGTCGCGCCGTCGACGGCGACCGCCACGTACTTGATCGAGCTCTGGTGCGCGTGTGCGGGTGTGGTGCACGCGAGCAGCGCGAGGACGATCAGCCATCCTCGGGCACCAGCACGAGGCCGTGAATGCGTCGCTCGACACCACGTTCGGCGTCGGGTCGGTCGACGTCGCCATCCAGGCCGAGCAGCGCGGCACCGGCCACGCCGTGCAGTGCGCGCTGCCCTCGGTCGCCAAGGAGCCCGACGATCGGATCGTGGTGATCCTCACCGGCGACGCGCCGCTCGTCGGCGCGGAGCGCATCGCGCAGCTCGTGGCCGCCTGCCAGGCGTCGCCCGCCGGCATGGCCCTGCTGTCGACCGTGCCCGATCGCGAGATGCCGTACGGGCGCCTCGTCCGGGACGAGGGCGGCGTGCTCGCCAGGATCGTCGAGTGGTCCGACGCGACGCCGGCGCAGCGCGCGATCGCGGACACCAACGCGGGCTTCTACGCGATCCGCCTCGGCCACCTGCGCAAGGATCTCGCGGCGCTGCGCGCCGACAACGCCAAGGGCGAGCTGTACCTCACCGATCTCGTCGCGCACGCCCACGCCCGCGGCGGCGCCACGTCGATCGACACGCCGATCACCGAGGTCAGCGGCATCAACGACCGCGTCGACCTCGCCACCGTCGAGCGCGCCGCGCGCGTCGCCATCAACGAGCGGTGGATGCGCGCGGGCGTCACGATGATCGATCCGGCGAGCACGTACATCGACGCGGCGGTCGGGCCGATCGGCAAGGACGTCGTGCTCGGCCCCAACGTGTGCCTGCGCGGCAAGACGTCGATCGGCGACGGCTCGCAGATCGACACCGGCTGCGTGCTCACCGACGCGCAGGTCGCCGACCACGCCGTGATCAAGCCGTACTCGATCCTCGGCGAGAGCCAGTTCGGCGCGCGCGTGATCATCGGGCCGTTCACCCACTGCCGCCCGGGCAGCCAGATCGACGAGGACGCCCACCTCGGCAACTTCGTCGAGACCAAGAAGACCCACCTGATGGCGGGCGCGAAGGCCAACCACCTCGCCTACCTCGGCGACGCGTCGATCGGCGCGAAGGCCAACATCGGCGCCGGCACGATCACGTGCAACTACGACGGCGTCGGCAAGTACAAGACGACGATCGAGGCCGGGGCCTTCATCGGCAGCGACAGCCAGCTCGTCGCCCCGGTCACGATCGGCCGCGACGCCTACGTCGGCTCGGGGACCACGGTCACCAAGGACGTGCCCCGCGGCGCGCTCGCGCTCACCCGCGTCAAGCAGGTGAACGTCGAGGGCTGGGCCGATCGGTTCCGCGAGGCGCAGGCCAAGCGCAAGAAGCCCACGGAGTGAGGCGCGCGCTCGCGGTGGTCGCGCTCGTCGCGTGCAAGAGCACGCCGCGCGAGGCGGCCCCGCCGGATCCCCCGCTGGCCGCGCCGTCGCCGCCGGTCGACGCCGCCGCACTGGCTGCCGATGCGAGCCCCGCGTGGGCGGCGCTCGCCGACATGCCGCACGTCGACCCCGTGCGCGTCATCCACCTGCCGACCCAGGCGACGGTGCCACGCTTCGACGTCGCCGGCCCGGTGATCGCCGGGGACCTCGCGATCGTCGCGAGCTCGCAGTTCGGGTTCGTCGCGGTCGACTGGCGCACCGGCGCGCTCGCGTGGTCCAAGCCGGCGGGCGCCCGGATCGCGCCCCCGATCGTCGTCGGCCGCACCGCGTTCCTGCTCGGCGAGTGCACGGCGCCCGCGACGATCCCCGACGGTCGCGATCTGCTCGGGTGCCTGCGCGTCGTGACGTTCTCCGGCACCGAGCAGGCGTACCTCGCCGTGCACGGGCCGAGCAGCGTCGTGC
>JAPLLF010000032.1 GCA_026387715.1 Pseudomonadota bacterium | reverse complement strand
GTCGATCGCCTCGCCCTCGTCGGCGGCGATCAGCGCGAACCCGCGATCGAGCCCGTTGGCGACGCGCAGCACGAGCGCGCCCGCGAGCGCGAAGTCGATCTGGCACTCGTCGCCGAGCCCGAACCGCCCGGTCCCGACGAGCGGCACCCGCCCGACGAGCGGGAGCCCGCCGATCGTCGTGCCGTTGCGCGAATCGAGGTCGCGGAGCTGGAACTTGCCGTGGACGTGCTCGACCTCGGCGTGCTGACGCGAGACGCCCCCGGCGCGCAACGTCAGATCGCACAGCGGGTCGCGGCCGAGCACGATCTTCGGGGCCGCGCAGGCCACGAGGAGCGGCTTGCCGCGCCGGCGCAGCTCGACCTTGCCAGTGATCAGCGCCGTGTCGAGTTTATCGAGCAGGCGGCGATAGTCGCCGGCGACCTGCGCCGCGGCCACCGCGCGCGCGAGCTCGGTGCGCGCGTCGTCGCGGCGCCCCGTGCGCATGTGGGTCTCGTAGTCCGCGAACGCGTCCTTCTCGGCGCGCGCCGCGCTCTGCGCCTCGTCGTCCTTGGCGAGCGATCCCTCCATCCGCTCGACCAGCCCACCCGCGGAGTACGCGTTCGCGGCCGCGAGGTGATCGTCGATCATCTCGAGGGCCTCGCCTGCGGTCGCGTGATCGTCGCCCAGCACGAGCAGCTCCGCGGCCTCGCGGATCTTCTTGCGATCTCGCTCGGTGGCGACGCCCTCGGCCTTGGCGGCCTCGTACAGCGCCCGGCCCAGGGCGGCCGCGGCGACGCGCCGGAGCCTGGGATCGTCGCCGGCCCACCGCATCGCGTCGCGCAGGGCGCCGAGCTCGGCGACCCGGGTCCCGGCGCGTGCGGCGCGCGCGAGGTGCATGCGGACGGCGCCCTCGTGCTCGCCCGCGAGCGCGTAGCGCTCCGCCGCCTCGTCGACGCGACCCGCGGCCTCGGCCTCGACCGCGGCGCGGTAGTCCGACGAGAACATGCGACGGAGGAACGACACGTCTTCCAGGGCTCCTAGGCGGCCAGTATAGAACACAGCGCGTGGTAAGCACCGTGTGCAGCCATCAGCTCGTCGTGCGAGCCCTGCTCGACGATCGTCCCGGCCTCCATCACCAGGATGACGTCGGCGTTGCGGATCGTCGACAGCCGGTGGGCGATCACGAAGCTGGTCCGGCCCGAGCGGAGCGCGGCCATCGCTCGCTGGACGAGCACCTCGGTGCGGGTGTCGACCGAGGACGTCGCCTCGTCGAGCACGAGGATCGCGGGGTCCGCGAGGAACGCGCGGGCGATCGTGATGAGCTGCTTCTCGCCGGCCGACACGTTCCCGCCCTCCTCGTCGAGGATGGTGTCGTAGCCGTGGGGCAGGGCGTGGACGAAGCGGTCGACGTACGTCGCGGTGGCGGCACGGACGACGTCGTCGTCGGTCGCGGCCAGGTTGCCGTAGCGGATGTTGTCGCGGATCGTGCCCCCGAACAGCCAGGTGTCCTGCAGGACCATGCCGATCTGCGCGCGGACCGCCTCGCGCCGGACGGTCGCGATGTCGACCCCGTCGATCGTGATCCGGCCGGAGCGCAGCTCGTAGAACCGCATCAACAGGTTCACGAGCGTGGTCTTGCCGGCGCCGGTCGGGCCGACGATCGCGACGGTCTGGCCCGGCTTCGCGACCAGCGAGAGGTGCTCGATCAGCGGCGTGTCGGGGTGGTACCGGAACGACACGTCGTCGAAGCGCACCTCGCCGCGGACGGCGTCCAGCGGGGCGGGGTGCGCGACCTCGGCGGGTTGATCGGGCGCGTCGAGCAGCTCGAACACGCGCTCGGCGGAGGCGACCGCCGACTGCAGCACGTTGGCGACCTGCGCGAGCTGGCCGAGCTGCTGGGTGAACTGCCGCGAGTACTGGATGAACGCCTGCACGCCGCCGAGGCCCATCGCGCCCGAGGCCACGCGCAACCCGCCGACCACCGCGATGCCGACGAACGTGAGGTTCCCGACGAAGCCGATCGCCGGCATGATCACGCTCGACAGGAACTGCGCCTTGAAGCTCGCCTCGTAGAGCTCGGCGTTCTTGGCGTCGAACCGCTCGCGGATCTCGCGGCGGCGCCCGAACACGCGGACGAGCGTGTGGCCGGTGAACGCCTCCTCGACCTGGGCGTTGAGCGCGCCGACGTGCGCCCACTGCGCCTTGAACCGGACCGCCGAGCGCTTGCCGATCTTCGCGGTGACCACGACCGAGATCGGGATCGTGACGATGGCGACGAGCGCGAGCAGCGGCGAGATGTAGAACATCATGATCGTCACGCCGATCACGAACACGATCGCGTTGAGGATCTGGCCCAGCACCGACGACATGCCGCTCGCGATGTTGTCGATGTCGTTCGTCACCCGGCTGAGCACCTCGCCGCGGGGCTGGGCGTCGAAGTACGCCAGCGGCAAGTTCGCGAGCTTGGCCTGCGCGCGGGTGCGGAACGCGCGCCCGATCCGCTGCACGATGAGGTTCAACAAGTTTCCCTGGATCCACGTGAACACCGACGCGAGCGCGTAGAGCGTCATCACGATCGTCAGCACGCGGCCGATCGCCGCGAAGTCGATGGGCGTCCGCCCCTGCACGCCGGCGAACACGACGTTCGTCGCGCGGCCGAGCAGCAGCGGGCCCGTGACGCCGAGCGCGACGCCGGTCGCGTTGGTCAGCACGACGAGGAGCACGCGCAGGCGCACCGGCGCGAGCTCGGCGATCAGCCGGCGCCCCGAGCCGCGGAAGTCCTTGGGCTTGGCGGGTGGCCCGCCCATGCCCATCGGGCCGCGCCCCGTGATCATCGGTGGAGGCGGGGCATCCGGCTTGCGCGCCGGCGGGCTCACGCGGCGGGCTCCGTGGTCTGGCGCTGCGAGGCGACGATCTCCGCGTAGGTCGGCGAGCTCGCGAGCAGCTCGCGGTGCGTGCCGACGCCGACGATCGCGCCGGCCTCCAGCACGATGATCTGATCGGCGTCGACGATCGACGCGATGCGCTGCGCGACCACGATCACGGTGGCGTCGGCGACGATCGGCTGGAGCGCGGCGCGGAGCCTGGCCTCGGTCGCGAGGTCGAGCGCGGAGAACGAGTCGTCGAACAGGTAGATCTTCGGCCGGCGGAGCAGCGCGCGCGCGATCGCGAGCCGCTGGCGCTGGCCACCCGAGACGTTCGTGCCGCCCTGGGCGATCGGCGCGGCGAGCTGGTCGGGCATCGCGCGGACGAAGTCGCCGGCCTGCGCGACCTCGAGGGCGGCCCACAGCTCGTCGTCGGTGGGCGCCCCCAGGGTCGGCGCGCCGAAGCGGAGGTTCGACGCGACCGTCCCGGAGAACAGGTAGGGTTGCTGCGGCACCAGGCCGATCGAGGCCCACAGCGCCTCGAGATCCTGGGCCCGCGCGTCGACGCCGTCGATCACGACGCGCCCGCCGGTCGGATCGCCGAGCCGCGGGATGAGCTCGAGCAGCGTCGTCTTGCCCGCGCCGGTCGCGCCGATGATCGCGGTGGTCGTGCCGGGGCGCGCGCGCAGCGACACTGCGTGGAGCACCGCCTGCTCCGCCCCGGGATTGTGATAGCTGGGGGCGTCGAGCTCGACGAGCCCGACGCAGAAGCTCGCGCGACGTTGCTCGCCCGGCGGCTGTTCGGCGACGCGGCC
>JAPLLF010001137.1 GCA_026387715.1 Pseudomonadota bacterium | reverse complement strand
CACCGTCAACGAGCTGCGTGACGACCGGCGCGCGCAGGATCGCAAGCTGCGCGATCTCCAGCACCAGCTCGACTTGATGCGCGAGAAGCAGGTGGTCGCGCAGGTCGGCATGGTGGGCGCCGATCCCGTGCCGACGCTGCCGGTCGAGGTCGCCGCGCCGACGAACCTCGCGCCTGGCCAGCGCGTCGTCGGCGTCACCGACGATGGCACCGAGATCGTCTACGAGGGTGACGCCGCGACCGGCAAGGCCGCGATCATCGAGGAGGTCGCGTCACCGCCGCCGACGCCGCGCGTGGTCGCGCGGTCTCCGGAGCGAGTCGAGCGGGCGGCAGCGCGCACGAGTCGATCGCGCCAGCGCACGGACGACGCCCCGGGCGAGCGCGCGACCGTCGCCGGCGATCCCGCGAACGACTATCGCCTCGCCGTCGACCTCGTCAAGAGCGGCCCCCAGGAGCAGGCCGTCGCCGCGCTGCGCGCGTTCCTCCAGAAGTACCCGCGGCACGACTACGCCGACAACGCGCAGTACTGGCTCGGCGAGGCCTTCTACGCGGCCAAGGACTATCCCCGCGCGCTCGTCGAGTTCCGCACGGTCATCGAGACGTACCCGCGCGGCAACAAGGTGCCCGATGCCCTGCTCAAGGTTGGATACTGCTACGCGGCGCTCGGTCAGGCCGACAAGTCCCACGCCGTGCTCGAACAAGTCGTGAACCTCTACCCCAAGACCGAACCCGCGGCCCTCGCCGCCAAGCGTCTGGAGACGAAGTGAAGCACCTCGCATTCGCGTTCGTGGTGACGGCCCTGCCGATCGCGGCCAACGCGCAGGTCCCCGTCTTGGGGAACGGTCCCGGTGCGCCGACCACCCTCGATCCGGCCGTGACGGGCTCGCAAGCGCCGCCTCCGAAGCCGACCGCGCCCGCGAAGCCGGCGGTCGTCGTCGGGCCCGATGGCAAGATCCAGCCGCCCGCTGAGGACGACGGCCCGAAGCGCTATTACACCGGCAGCGGCGGCGGCGACGTGATGGAGGATCCCGGCGAGATCCACGCGGGCTCGGTGCCCGAGCTGCACGTCGTCCGCAGCGGCGACACGCTGTGGGACATCTGCTGGTACTACTTCAACGATCCGTGGCAGTGGCCGAAGATCTGGTCGTACAACACGCAGATCACGAACCCGCACTGGATCTATCCCGGTGACCTCGTGCGCCTCCTGCCGCGCGGCGTGTTCGCGCAGCAGGATCAGAAGCTCCCCGATCCGGAGAAGACGCCGGGCAAGTCGGAGCCGCAGGACAACGTCCCCGCGCCCGCGAAGCGCCTCGAGGTCAGCCTCAAGCAGGTCGCGTTCGTCGAGAAGGCGGATCTCGACCAGTCGATCACGATCGACGGCGCCGTCGACGAGAAGGTGCTGCTCGGCAGCGGCGATCAGGTCTACCTGTCGTATCCGCCGAACCGGCCACCGGTCGTCGGTCAGCGCTACTCGATCTACAGCCCCGGCAACGGCGTCAAGCACGGCAGCACCGTGGTCGGCGCGTACGTGCGGCTGCTCGGCACGCTCGAGGTGCAGAGCGTCAAGCAGGACAAGCGCGCGCGCGGTCAGATCATCGACGCGTATCAGGAGATCGAGCGCGGCAACAAGGTCGGCCCGCTCGTGAAGACCTTCAAGACGGTGACCCCGTCGCCGGCCAAGGTCGACGCGCAGGGCGCGATCGTCGCGATGCTCAAGCACGAGCAGCTGGTCGGGCAGGGCGAGGTCGTGTTCGTCGACCTCGGCAAGGGCTCGGGGATCGAGGTCGGCAACCGGATGTTCGTCGTGCGGCGCGGCGACGCGAAGCCCAAGCAGATGGATCCGACCGTCGGCCAGGACGACCGGCGGTACCCGGCGCGTGCCCTCGGCGAGCTCGTGATCGTCGAGGTCGGCGACAAGATCTCGGTCGGCCTGGTGACCATCTCGGTGCAGGAGATGGCCCCCGGCGACCTCGTGATGATGCAAAAAGCCCCGTAGGCGGGTCGATCTGGTCGCGCGGCGGGCCTGATCTCTCCTGCTCTCTCCTGATCTCTCCTTATATACAGGTCCACGAACCAAAACCGGATCGTGTAACTCGCTTGAATGATTCGAGTCGCGATCCAGCGACTTGACGTGGCGCGCCAGGGTCGCTAAGTGCTTTGCCCCTGTGAGTCATGTCGTCCAACCGGGAGTGGGGTATCCAAGGCGCCTCGGCGCACTGGGCTGGAGTCGCACGCTCCACGTGCGTGGGCAGCTGAGCGACGCGCCGGCGGTCGCCATCGTCGGTGCCAGAGCCGCGACGCGGATCGGCATGGACCGCGCCCACACGATCGCTCGCCACTGCGCCGAGCGGGGCGTCCACGTCGTCTCCGGTGGAGCGCTCGGCATCGACGGCGCCGCGCATCGCGGGGCGCTCGCCGGTCGCGGCGCGACGACGGTCGTGCTCGGAAGCGGCATCGACATCGCCTATCCGCCGCGCCACGCGCCGCTGTTCGCCGAGATCCTCGCGCACGACGGCGCGCTCGTCAGCTTGTTGCCGCCTGGGACCGCGCCGCGCCCGCACACGTTCCTCCATCGCAATCCGCTGATCGCCGCGCTCGCCGACATCACGATCGTCGTCGAGGCGAGCCTCGCCTCGGGCTCGCTGTCGACCGCGGCGGCGGCGCAGAAGCTCGGTCGCATCGTGGTCGCCTGGCCCGGGAGCCGGGGCTGCGAGCGGTTGCTCGCCCGCGGCGCCGCGGTGATCGAGCACCCCGACGACGCCATCGCTGCCTTGAGCGGCACGCCGCGGTTTCGCCCTGCTCGGAAGCTCGATCCGAGCGAGCAAGCAATCGCGGACGCGATCGCCGCCGGTCACACCGGCGTCGACGCGATCGCCCTCCAGACAGGTCTTCCGGTGCGCACGGTGTTACGTGCGTTGCCGCTCCTCGAGGAAACCGAAGCGAGGAACTCGTGAGCACCAAGAAGTCGAAAGCCAAAGCCAAGCCCAAGGCGAAAGCCGCGGCGAAGAAGTCCGTCGCCTCGGCCGCCCCCAAGAAGGCGGTCGCGAAAGCGTCCAAGGCCAGAGCCACGGCGCGCGAGGAAGAGGACGTCGAGGACGTCGGCGCCGACGGCGTCGACGACGCCAAGCAGTCCGGGGTCGCGAAGGCACCCAAGACGAAGGTCGCCAAGTCCAAGGCGAAGGCCGCGAGCTCCGAGGGCGACGACGGCGCTCAGGATGAAGACGTCACCGCGAAGAAGCCGAAGAAGGCAAAGAAGCCGGCGAAGCAGCTGACGGTGAAGCAGCTCCGCAAGCAGAAGGCGAAGGCCGACGATCGCGAGGCCGAGGCCCAGGATCTCGCGGATGCCGAGGCGCGCAAGAAGCGGCCGGTCAAGCGCAAGCCGGGCTCGGCGCTGGTCATCGTCGAGTCTCCCGCCAAGGCCAAGACGATCGCCAAGTACCTCGGGCCGGGTTACGTCGTGAAGGCGTCGGTCGGGCACGTGCGCGACCTCCGCAAGAAGGACGGCGTCGATGTCGAGAACGGCTTCGAGCCGTCCTACGAGATCATCGAGGGCAAGAAGAAGGTCATCATCGAGATCCGCAAGGCGGCTCGCGAGAACGAGATCGTCTACCTCGCCTCCGATCCGGATCGCGAAGGCGAAGCGATCGCGTGGCACCTCGCCGAGGAGATCAAGGATCTCAACACGAACTACCGGCGCATCCTGATCAACGAGATCACGAAGAAGGGTGTCACCGCCGCGATCGCCGCGCCGCGCGACATCGACATGGATCTCACGAACGCGCAGCAGGCGCGGCGCATCCTCGATCGTCTGGTCGGCTTCGAGATCTCGCCGATCCTGTGGGAGAAGGTGCAGCGCGGGCTGTCCGCCGGGCGCGTGCAGTCGCCGGCGGTGCGCATGGTGTGCGAGCGCGAGGAGGAGATCAAAGCGTTCGTCCCGGTCGAGTACTGGTCGGTCGAGGCGATGGCCACGGGCCCGATCCCGCCGTCGTTCGCGACGCGCATCTTCCGCTGGAAGGGCGAGAAGGCCGCGCCGGCGACGGCCGACGAGGCCAACGCGATCGTGGCCGAGCTCGGGGCGGGCGTTCATCACGAGCCGCCTGCAGCAGGACGCGGCGCGCAAGCTCCGCTACTCCGCCAAGCGCACGATGGCGCTCGCGCAGCGGCTCTACGAGGGCGTCGAGCTCGGGGAAGAGGGGCCGACCGGCCTCATCACGTACATGCGTACGGACTCGACGCGCATCTCCGACGACGCGATGACCGCGCTGCGGACGTATATCGGCGCGACCTACGGCGCCGAGTACCTGCCGGAGGCGCCGAACACCTACCCGAACAAGTCCGGCGCGCAGGACGCCCACGAGGCGATCCGGCCGACCGGCATGGAGTGGACGCCGGAGCGGCTGACGATCGCGCTGGCCGAGCACCCCGAGGGCACCGAGCTGGTGCGCCTCTACACGCTGATCTGGAACCGGTTCGTGGCGTCGCAGATGGTGCCGGCGGTGTTCGACGCGACGACCGTCGACATCGAGCGCGGCGAGGCGACCCTGCGCTCGAACGGCCAGATCATGAAGTTCGCCGGCTACACGAAGGTGTACGAGGTCGCGGAGTCCGACGACGCCCGGGCCGACGCGGCCGACAGCGCCGACAAGCTGCTGCCCGATCTGGCCGAGGGCGACGCGATCACGCTCGACGCGATCACCCCGGCGCAGCACTTCACGCAGCCGCCGCCGAGGTTCTCGGAGGCCTCGCTCGTCAAGGAGCTCGAGGATCGTGGCATCGGTCGCCCGTCGACCTACGCGTCGATCATGTCGACGATCGTCGATCGCGGGTACGTCGAGAAGAAGGAGGCGCGGTTCTGGCCGACCGAGCTCGGCATCCTCGTCAACGGGCTGCTCGTCGAGAGCTTTCCGGAGATCGTGTCGAGCGACTTCACCGCGAAGATGGAGTCGGATCTCGACAAGGTCGAGGGTGGCGAGGTCGACTGGCGCCTGCTGCTGGGCGGCTTCTACACGCCGTTCCACAACGAGATCGAGAAGGCGCGCACCGAGATGCGCGACGTCAAGCGCGAGGAGATCGCGACCGACTGGGTGTGCGAGAAGTGCGGCAAGCCGATGGTCATCAAGTGGGGCAGGAACGGCAGCTTCGTCGCGTGCCAGGGCTACCCGGAGTGCCGCACGACCGGCGAGGTCGTCAAGAACCTCGACGGCACGTGGGAGCGCATCGCGCCGCCGACGACCGACGAGATCTGCGAGACCTGCAACGCGCCGATGACCATCAAGCGCGGCAAGTTCGGCTCGTTCCTGGCGTGCACGCGCTATCCGGACTGCACGACGACCAAGGCGATCTCGCTCGGCGTGAAGTGCCCGCGGGCGGGCTGCGGTGGCTTCATCTCCGAGAAGCGGTCGCGGCGCGGCAAGCCGTTCTACGGCTGCTCGAACTGGAAGAAGAAGGACTGTGACTTCGTCGCGTGGGACAAGCCCGTGCCGACGCCTTGCCCGATCTGCGCCGCGAAGTTCGTGGTGAAGAAGGAGAACAAGGGCGGCATCACGCTGCGCTGCCTCGAGTGCGACTGGAAGCAGGGCATCGACGACGAGAACGAGATCGGTCCCGCCATGGCGGCCGCCGCGGGTGGCGCCCCGGCCGTTCCCGACGCTGGCGCGGCGTAGCGCGTGGACGGTCAGACCGTCACCGTCGTCGGCGGCGGCATGGCCGGCTGCGAGGCCGCGTGGCAGCTGGCCGAGGCCGGCTTCCAGGTCGTCCTCGTCGAGATGAAGCCGTGCGCGATGTCACCCGCTCACCAGACGCCGCTGCTGGGCGAGTTGGTCTGCAGCAACTCGCTGCGCAGCGACGACCCGGTCGCGCCGGCGGGGCTGCTCAAGGCCGAGCTGCGCAAGTGCGGTTCGCTCGTGATCGGCTGCGCGGATCACGCTCACCGAGGGCGAGCTCGGCGAGGTCATCAAGCGCGAGCTCGGCGGCGACAAGATGTACTTCTACGACGCGATCGCGCCGATCGTCGCGGCCGACACGATCGACTTCGAGCACGCGTTCCTCGCGTCGCGCTGGGGGCGCGACGCCGACGCCGATCCGAACGACGAGAAGAACCGTCCGGCCGGCGGCGACACCGGCGTCGGGGACTACGTGAACTGCCCGCTGACCAAGCCCGAGTACGACGCGTTCATCGAGGAGGTCAACGCGGGCCGCAAGGTGCTGCCGCACGACTTCGAGGAGCCGCGCTACTTCGAGAGCTGCATGCCGATCGAGGTGATGGCCGATCGCGGTCCGCAGACGCTGCGGTTCGGGCCGATGAAGCCGATCGGGCTCGTCGATCCGCGGACGGGACACCGGCCGTGGGCGGTCGTGCAGCTGCGCCCCGAGAATCGCTACCTCACCGCGTACAACCTCGTCGGCTTCCAGACCCGCCTGGCCTACCCCGAGCAGCAGCGGATCTTCCGGATGATCCCGGCGCTGCGGAGCGCCGAGTTCCTGCGCTTCGGCTCGATCCACCGCAACACGTACATCGACGCGCCGTCGCGGCTCGGCCTCGGCTTCGAGCTGCGCGCCCGACCGAACATCCGGTTCGCCGGGCTGTTGACGGGGGTGGAGGGTTACATCGAGTCGTGCGCGATGGGGCTCGTCGTCGCGTGGTTGCTCGCGAGCGACCTCGCGGGTCGGGCGCGGAACCCACCTCCGCCGACGACGATGCTCGGCGCGCTCTACCACCACGTCACCGCGCCGCGCGAGCCCAAGTACAAGTACGGGCCGACCAACGTCAACTACGGGCTGTTGCCGCCGCTCGAGGGCACGCGCAAGGACAACAAGAAGCCGCGGATGGCCGCGCGGGCGACCGTCGATCTCGACGCCTGGCTCCCGACCGCGCGGTAGACTGCGGGCGTGGTGCGCCGTGACGACGACGACGGGAACGACCCGCTGAAGTCTCGCTGCGCTTCTCCCGTGGGTGAAAGTCCCACCTCGGAAAGCGTCGGAGCACCGAGTAGCAGGTCGCCGGAGCCGCGAGAGATCGCGGAGGCCGAAG
>JAPLLF010001179.1 GCA_026387715.1 Pseudomonadota bacterium | reverse complement strand
GTCGATCTCGGCGGTCGCGCACCGGGCGACGTGTTGCTGTCGTACTTGCCGCTCTCGCACATCGCGGAACAGATGTGCTCGATCCACATGCCGGCGACCTCCGGGGCGCAGGTGTGGTTTGCCGAGTCGATCGACAAGGTGCCCGAGAACCTCAAGGACGCCCGGCCGACGGTGTTCTTCGGCGTGCCGCGGATCTGGGAGAAGTTCCAGGCGGCCCTGGCGGCGAAGCTCGGCGAGGTCACCGGTGCCAAGCGCAAGCTGCTCGACTGGGCACGCGGCGTGTGCGCGCGCGTGAATGCCTATCGCGACCGCAGCGAACCCGTCCCGCGGGTGCTGGCGCTCCAGTACGCCGCGGCGCAACGCCTCGTGATCCGCAAGCTCAAGACGGCCCTCGGGTTCGATCGCGCGCGGGAGCTGTTCTCGGGGGCGGCGCCGATCGCGCCCGACATCCTCGAGTTCTTCTCGAGCCTCGATCTCCCGATCCACGAGATCTACGGTCAATCGGAGGACACCGGTCCGACGTCGTGCAACGTCGCCGGGCGCACGAAGATCGGCACCGTCGGGCCCGCGATCCCCGGCGTGCAGGTCAAGCTCGGCGAGGACGGCGAGATCCTCATCAAGGGACCCAACGTGTTCCTCGGCTACTTCAAGGAGCCCGAGGCCACCGCCGAGGCGCTGCGCGACGGCTACCTGTGCTCGGGCGATCTCGGCGCGTTCGACGCCGCCGGCTACCTGTCGATCACCGGGCGCAAGAAGGAGATCATCATCACCGCGGGCGGCAAGAACATCGCGCCGAAGAACATCGAGGCGGCGGTCAAGCAATCGCCGCTGGTCGGCGAGGCCGTCGTGATCGGGGATCGTCGCAAGTTCCTCACCCTGCTCGTCACGCTCGACGAGGTGGCCGCGCGGAGGATCGTCCCCGACGGCGATCTCGCGTCCGCTCCGGCGCTGCGCCAGGCGGTCCAGGCGCAGATCGACCTCGTCAACACGTCGCTCGCGCGCGTCGAGCAGGTCAAGCGGTTCGCGATCCTGCCCCGGCCGTTCGGCATCGACAGCGGCGAGTTGACCCCGACGATGAAGATCAAGCGCAAGGTGGTCGCCCAGATGTACGCGAGCCAGATCGAAGCCATGTACGTGGACGAAGCATGACCACCCTGTGGACCCGCGAGCGCTACGTCGCCGGTGGCGGACGCGGCGAGGTCGCGCTGATCGCGCTCACGTCGGCGAAGCTGCCCGACCCGTTGCCGATCTCCCGCACCCGCCACGGCATGCCCGACGAGGGTGACGGTCCCGGGGCCGTCGAGCTCGTCGCGCGCGATCGCGCCGCGGATCCCGCCTGGTTCACCGACGCGATCGTGGCCCCGTTCGCGGACCTGATCGCGACGGATCTCGGGCCCGACGTGGCCGCGGCGGCGCTCGCGGCCGATCACGCGTACGTGATCGAGGTCGCGCTCGACGATCCGGACGACCTCGGGCACCTGCAGGCGGCGTGGGCGCTCGCCAAGTGCATCTGCGAGGAGGGCGCCGCGGCCGGTCCGGTGATCTTGATCGACGTCTACGCGGCGCGCGCGCACCTCGGCGTCGAGGTCGCGGCGCTCGTCGCCGGTCGTCGGTTCGACGTGATGCACGAGGTCACGCTGTTCTTCGACGAGCAGGAGGACGGCACCCTCGCCGCGTGGACGCTCGGCCTCCGCAAGTTCGGGCGCCCCGATCTCGTGCTGCTCGGGCTCGATCCGACGAACCCGAGCACGGCGACCGACGCCGCGGTCCTGCTCCGCGATCTCGCGGAGACGCTCGCGAGCGGCGAGCGCATCGAGCCCGGCGATCGCGTCGAGACGCCCGGCGGTGACGAGCTCCTCGCCGAGCCGTTCGAGCCGGCGCGCGCGCCGCTCGTCGCCGTCGATAACGTGGCCGTCGTCCTGCAACGACGCCCCGTCGAACGCTCGATACCCGCGCCCGTCGCGACCTGATAGATTGCACGCGATGGACGCTGCGTTGACCGTGCCGCGCTACGGGCACCTCGGGAAGGTTTTGTTCGTCGATCTGACGACCCAGGTCACGCGCGTCGAACACGTCGACGAGCTGGTCTATCGCAGCTACCTCGGCGGCTACGGCCTCGGCGCGTACCTCATGTGGAAGCACTTCCCGCCGCGCGTCGACGCGCTCGCGCCCGAGGCGTGCTTCGCGATCTGCTCGGGGTTGCTCACCGGGCTGCGCACGCCGTTCTCTGGCCGCATCCAGATCGTCGGCAAGTCGCCGCTCACCGGCACGTGGGCCGACTCCAACTCCGGCGGCAGCGTGTGCAGCCACCTCCGCGCGGCGGGTTACGACGCCGTCGTCGTCACCGGCCGGGCCGCCGAGCCGACGGTGCTCGTGATCCGCGACGACCGCGTCACGTTCGAGCGCGCGGGCGAGCTGTGGGGCAAGGAGATCCCGGAGACGTTCGACGCGCTCAAGGCCACGTTCGGCGGCAAGCGCGAGGTCGGCGTCAGCGCGATCGGGCCGGCCGGCGAGCGGCTGCAGCGCATCGCCTCGGTGATGAACGATCGCTATCACGCGTTCGGCCGCCAGGGCTTCGGCGCGATCTACGGGAGCAAGAACCTCAAGGCGATCGTCGTCGCCGGCACGGGCGACGTGCCGATCGCGCGGGTGGCGGAGTTCAAGGCGATCTGCAAGCGGATCACCGACGAGTACAAGAAGGACCTCGGGCTGTTCGCGCGCTTCATGGCGTACATGGGCAAGCCGAAGGGCTGGCTCGCCTGGATGTACCGGCTGATGACCAGGCTCGGGATGAAGGTCACCGCGCCGACGGCGTCGATGCGCCGCATGTGGTCCCAGCGCGGCACGACCGCGGCCGTCGCGCTGTCCGTCGAGAACGGCGATGCGCCGATCAAGAACTGGCTGGGCGTCGGGTCGCGCGACTTCCCGCTCGCAAAGCGCGGCATGAAGATCGACGGCAAGGTCGTCGACAAGTACATCACCAAGAAGCTGTCGTGCGGCGACTGCCCGATGCCGTGCAAGGGCATCGTGAAGGTGAAGTCGCGGAACCTCACCGACGTGCGCCGGCCCGACTACGAGACGATCGTCGGGTTCGGCGCGAACCTCCTCAACGACGACATCGAGCTCGTCACCGCCTGCCACGACGCGTGCAACCGCTACGGCATCGACGCCGTGAGCTCGTCGATGACGCTCGGCTGGGCGTGCGAGGCGGTGGACAAGGGGATCCTCACGGCGGCCGATCTCGACGGCATCGACCTGCGCTGGGGCAACGGCGAGGCCGCGCTCCTCCTCACGATCAAGATGGGCACGGCCGAGGGCTGCGGCGCGTGGCTCGGCAGCGGCGTGCAACGCGCGGCGGCGCACGTCGGCAAGGGGTCCGACGCGTTCGCGATCCACGTCCACGGCGGCGAGCCCGCGTATCACGACTCGCGGTTCACCTCGCTGATGGGCGTGACCTACATCGCGGATCCGACGCCCGGCCGGCACACCGCCGGTTCGGCGTCGTGGAACGAGACGTTCGGCGCGGGCTTCTCGCTGCCCGCCGCCGCCGAGAAGAAGGACTGGAACGTGAAGTGGAAGGGCACCGAGGGCAAGGGCCACGCCCAGGCGCTGCACTCCAACGCGCACCAGACGATGAACGGCCTCGGGCTCTGCATGTTCACGATGCTCACCGGCGCGCTGCCCTGGGCCGAGCTGGTCAACGCGGCGACCGGCTGGAGCTACACCGACGCGGATCTCCTGGTGTGCGGCGAGCGGATCCAGAACCTCCGCGCGGCGTTCAACCGGCGCGAGGGCATCGTGCCAGCGGACTTCAAGCCGCATCCGCGCATGCTCGGTGAGGGCGACGGCAACCTCACGGCCGGGCCGCTCAAGGCGATCCGCCAGCCGCTGCCGGTCCTGCGCGACGACTACTACGCGCACATGAAGTGGAACCCGACGAGCGGGAACCTGTCGAAGGCGCGCGCGGCGGAGCTCGGCATGGCCGAGATCCTCGACGGCTACCTGGACTAGAGAAGTCGTAAACGTAAACGTAGTCGTAAAGTGCGCCAGGACAAGCCTGGTCGGAGAGGAAGGCATGTAACAGCCGAAACTTCGAAGAGTGACCCGGGGTG
>JAPLLF010000596.1 GCA_026387715.1 Pseudomonadota bacterium | reverse complement strand
GTCAGCCTTGTCACTCACGTCCACGCCCAGCGCGTCGGTGTCGCTGAACGTGTGGAGGCCAGCGAGGCCGCCGACCTCCACACCCGCGTAGGCGGTCGTTGAGGCAAGGAGGATCCCGGACAGGAGGGCGCCACGTTTCATGCCGGGTGGTTTACATCCGGCGCCACCCGGGGGTCAACCTGGCCCGCTAGTAGCCGAACAGTTTCGCGACCGGAACGGTGGTGACCGGACCGAGGGCCTTGAGCTTGGCCTCGTCGAGCTTCTTGCGGTCGCCGGTGATGCTGACGATCCTGGGCGCCGCGAGCGCCGCCTTGAGCCACTTCTCGAGCGCGGCCTTGTCGACGGCGAGCGTCGCCTTGGTCTGCGCCTCGCGGGGGTCAGCCGCGAAGCCCTGATCGTCCCAGCCATACACGTAGCTGGCGATCGCGCGGGGCTGGATGCGGTCGGTCCGATGGGTCTGGGCGATCGCCTCCTTCGCGGTGGCGATGCGGGTGTCGTCGATCGGCTTGCCGATCGTCTCGGCGATCGCGGCGATCGCGTCGTGGGTCTTGTCGCCCTGCGTGCCGATGTAGATGCCCACGCTCGCGTCGTCCACCTTGCGATCGCCGGGCGAGAAGTAGCCGTAGACCGTGTACGCCAGGCCACGCGCCTCGCGGACCTCCTGGTAGAGGATCGGGCTGACGTACTCGCTGAACAGCGTCCCCACGGCACGCTCGGGCGCGGTGGCCGGCTTGCGCGGCCACATCATCCACACGTGGGTCTGAGCGGTCGTCTGGTCGGTGACGAGCACCGTGTTCGGCGCGCGGAACTTCACCGGCGGAACCACCGCCATCGGCACCTTGCCGTCGCCGAGCGTGATGGTCGCGAGCTGGGCCTTGTCGGCCGTGATCGTGCGGGGACCGAAGTAGGACGTGCGGTGCTTGAGCTTGAGGTACCCCGCGATCAGCTTCTTGATCTGCGCGGCGCTGGTGGCCTGGAGCTGCTTGTTGGTCGCGACGACGAGCGCGTCGCTGTCGGCGCCCCACCGCGCGTACGACACCTGGGCGCCCGCGATGCCCTGCGGCGACGCCACCTGGTTCGCGCGCTCGGTCAGCACCGCGGCGACGCGCGCCTTGACCGTCGGCTCGTCGACGGCGGCGTCCGCGAGCCACTCCCGGAGGAGCGCCATCCCCTGATCCATGTTGCGGTCGATGCCCGACAGCGTGATGATCGACTTGGTCTTGCCGCAGCTGGTGTCGATCGACAGGCAGAGCTCGTGCAACTGGCGCGCGACCTGGTCGGCGGTCTGCTTGCCGGCGCCAGCGACCTTCATGATCTCGAGCGACAGGCACGCGAGCCGATCGTTGCGACGACCGAAGTTGTACTCGTAGGCGATCGAGAACAGCGTGTTGCGCGTGTTCTTGACGCTGACGAGGTCACCGGTGACGAGGCTGGCCCGCTCGTAGTCCTTGCCGGCGACGAGCGAGACCGGCTCGATCGGCGTGACCGGCAGGTCGAGGACCTGCCGGGCGAACGCGCTGTGGCGGCTCGGATCGACCTTCACCGCGGTGATGCCGGGCTTCTCGATCTTCGGCAGCTCGTCGGCGCCCTTCTGCTTGTTGATCACGACGAAGTTCGGCGTGAGGTACTGCTTGGCGACGCGGGTGATGTCGGCCTTGGTGATCTTGCGGAAGCGGTCGATGCGCGACGCCATCTCGCTCCACTCCTCGCCGTTGATGAACGCCTCCTCCATCATCGCCATGCGGCCGCCGTTGGTCTCGAGCTGGCGCTGCTGCTGGATCTCCGCCGTGAGGATCGCGGTCGACAGGTCGGTGTCGGTGAAGTCTCCGGCGGCGTGCTTGCCGACGATCGCGAGGAGGAGCTGCTCGAGCTCCGCGTTGCTCTGGCCGTCGAGCGCGTCGGCGTAGAGCTGGAAGTAGCCCGCGTCGCGCTGGAACGACGGCCCCGAGCCCGCGTCGGCGACCTTCTGCGGGAGCAGCAGGTCGCGCGCGATCATGCCCGACTCGCCGTCGAGCAGCAGGAGGTCCATGAGCTGGAGCGCGTCGCGATCCTTGTCCGTCGCCGACACCAGGTGCCAGCCGAGCATGACGCCCGGGTTCGCCGGCACCTTGACGATGGTCTCGGCGCGACCGCGTTGCGGGACCAGCTGGCCCGGCTCCGGCACGTCGCCGGCGGGACGCTTGAACGAGCCGAACTCCTGCTCGAGGAGCGGCAACACCGAGGCGTCGACGTCACCCGCGAGCAGGATCGCCATGTTCTGCGGCGTGTAGTAGCGGTTGTAGAACGCCTCCATGTCGCCGTACGCGGGGCTCTTGAGGTGCTCGACCTCGCCGAGCACCGGGCGCCCGTACGCGTGCTGCGGATACAGCGCGCGGAGGAAGGCCTCGTAGGCGCGACGGGGCGCGTTGTCGAGGCCCCGGTTCTTCTCCTCGTAGACCGCCTCGAGCTCGGGCCAGAACAGCCGGAACACCGCGTCGCTGTAGCGCGCGGCCTCGACCTTGGCCCACTGCGCGATCCGGTTCTTCGGGATCTCGGAGACGTACACGGTCGCGTCGGAGTTCGTGTAGGCGTTGAGCCCGGTGATGCCGAGCCGCGCGTACGTCTGGTCGAGCTCGTTGG
>JAPLLF010000260.1 GCA_026387715.1 Pseudomonadota bacterium | reverse complement strand
TGCGCGCGATCGGCGCCGCCTTCGATGTGACGATCCGCAAGCAGGACGAGCGCCGGCTCGCGATGCTGGTCGCGATGCAAGCGATCGTCACCGAGGTCTCGGGGGCGTACCTCGCGGGGACCGAGCTCGCCGCGAGCGCGGTGCGAGACGCTGCCCTGACCCGCATCGGCGAGCTCGCCGGCGCCGAACGCGTGCGCCTGTACGGCGTCAGCGACCGCGCCGTCGCGCTGCTCCACGGGTGGCCCAGCGCCGCCCCCGGCGAGGCGGTCCTCACGCTCGACGCGCTGCCATGGCTGCCCGCGGCGCGCGCGGCGACCGGCGCGATCTGGCTCGCCGCTGACCAGCTGTCATCCCCCGGTGCGCGCAGCCCGCGGGTGGAGCCCGACGCCAGGACGGGCGCGCTCGCCGCGCTCGCCCAGATCGAACCGGGTCGCGACCTCCTGATCGTGATCGACAGCCCCGCCCTCGAGCCGCTCAGCCGCGACGATTTCGGAGCCTTGCTGAAGCTGTTCGTGTCTGCGCTGGCCACGGGCACGAAGGGCATGGCCGACGAACGCGCGCTACGCTCGCTCAACCAGCAGCTGGCGATGCGCACGGCCCGGCAGCAGGCGCTGCTCGACGTCTCGACCGAGCTCGCGCACACCACCAGCCGCGCTGACCTGCTGGGCCGGCTGCGCGACCGCCTGCGCACCACGCTCGGGGTGGAGTGGCTGTCCATCGTCGAGGTGCGCGAGGATGGTGGCGTGGAGCTGACCGCCGCCGACGCCGCCAGCGCGGGCGCCACCGAGCCGGTCGCCTTCGATCGGCAACGAAGCGACGCCGGACCGCTCGACGATTTCACGGAGACGGCGATCGCCCACGCGCTGGCGACCTGCCTGCCGGTGACCACGCGCGAGCACGCCCACACGAGGTTCCGCGACTGGGCGCACCTGCATGCGCGGCTCGGCACCCGCCAGTTCGTGGTCGTGCCGCTGGTGTCCGCGACCGGGCCGTTCGGGACGCTCAACGTCGCGCTGCGCGACGACGAGCCCCCCGACCTCGATGACGTCGCCTGGATCGCCCAGGTCGGCGGAACGATGGCGGCCCACCTCGCGCGCCAGGCGGCCGAGGCCCAGCGCAGCCAGCTGCTCGCCGAGCTCGAGCGCCGCGTCGACGAGCGCACGCGCCAGCTCCGCGCCAGCGAGGAGCGGTTCGAGACGTTGTTCCAGCACGCGCCTCAGGCGCTGCTGATGTTCGATGGGCAGGGCCGCATCGTGCAGTCCAACCGCAGCGCGCGCAGCCTGTTTGGCTTCGACGAGGCGAGCTTCCTCGGCCTGCCAGCGGACGCGCTGCTCCCCCCCGAGTCCCGCCATGGCCACGCCGCCTTGATGCGGATGTACACCGACAACCCAACCACGCGTGCGATGGCGCAGGGACGCGTCGTCACCGCCCTGCGTCAGTCAGGCGAGACCTTTGCCGCCGAGATCGGGCTCGTGCCGCTCGACGTCAGCGGCACGCGCCAGGTGCTCGCCGGGCTGACCGACGTCAGCGCTCGGGTCACCGCGCAAGCCGAGATCGCCCGCTCGCTCGACGAGAAGGAGACCCTGCTCAAGGAGATTCACCACCGGGTCAAGAACAACCTGCAGATCGTGTCGAGCCTGCTCATGCTGCAAAGCGAGATGATGCCGAGCCCGGCCGCGCGCGCCATGCTCGAGGAGAGCGTGTATCGGGTCCGCTCGATGGCGCTGATCCACGAGCAGCTGTACAGCGTCGACTCGCTCGCGCGCGTCGAGCTCGGCGCGTACGCCCGCACGCTCGGAGAGTCCTTGCGGACCATGCTGGCGCCGCACGCGACGCTCGGCGTGGTCGCCGCGCCCGTCGAGGTCTCGGTCGAACTCGCCATGCCGATCGGGCTGATCCTCAACGAGCTGCTCACCAATGCGTTCAAGTATGGCGTGCCCGCGCATGGCGCCGCGCGCCCGGACGGTGCCGCGCGCCCGGACGTGCTCGTCGAGCTCGACAGCGCACCCGCGCACCTCACCCTGACGGTGATCGATCGCGGCCCCGGACTGCCGGCGGGCTTCGATCCAGCGCGAGGCACCACCCTCGGGATGCAGATCGTCCGATCCCTGACCCGCCAGCTGCGGGCTCGCCTCACCGTGAACGACACCCCGGGCGCCCGGTTCACGCTGGTGTGCCCACGCCAGCCATCCAGCTGACGCACCAGCCGCCGCAACGCGGCGAGCGCGGGCAGCGCCACCCTCGGGACCGGAACGCCGACGATGTACGGGGGCCAGGTTGGGTGGTACCTCTACGAGCGGATGTTGGGCAGCCCACCAGACCAGCCAGGGGCCACCGCGTTCGCGGTGCTCGGCGTGGCGACCTGGCGCATCGAGCCCGGCACGCAGACCGTCATTGGATCGCCCGAGCTGGCTGCCTTGCTGGGGCTGCCGGCCGGCGCCGCCGTCGATCGTGCGGTGCTCGAGAGCGCGCTGGCTGCCGCGCATGGCCCCGAGCTGGCCTCGCTGCTCGCGGGCGAACGGTCGGTGCTGGAGGTCGAGGTCCGGGCCCCCGGCGCCTCGCGCTGGCTCCGGCTGGCGGTGGGCGCCCCCGATGCCAGCGGTGTCGTCGCGGCCGCCGCCATCGACATCTCGACCCAGCGCGCGATCGACCGCGAGCGCGAGCTGCTGCACGCCATCGCCCGACGCACCGACAACGCGGTGATCGTGGCCCGCCGTGACGGCTCGATCGAGTGGGTCAACGACGGGTTCATGCGCCTCACGGGGTTCACGCCCGCAGAGGCGATCGGTCAGCACCCGGGCGCGCTGCTCCAGGGCCCCGATACGTCTCCGGAGGCCCGCGCGCAGATGCGGCGGGCCCGCGCCGTGGGCGAGCCGTTCGCGCTCGACGTCCTCAACTACGCGAAGTCCGGACGCCAGTACTGGGTCCACATCGACGCCCAGCCGACCCGGGACACCGCCGGTCAGGTCACCGGCTACATCGCGGTCATGACCGACGTCACCGAGCGGCGGGTCGCCGCCGCACGCGAGCACGTTGCCCAGGCGGTCGCCTCCCGCTTGCTGACTGCCGTCACGATCGAGGCGGCCGCGCAGGGCATCGTGGACGAGCTCGTGCAGGTCCTCGACGTGCGCACGGCGCAGCTGTGGCTCGTCGAACCCGGTCAGCCACACCTCCAGTACCTGGTCGGTGCGTGCGCGGACGCCGACAGCCGCGACTACGTGGAGATGACCCGCGCCGTCGCGTTCCGGATGGGGGATGAGTGGGTGGTCGGCGTCGGCGCGCCCGGCTACGCCTGGGGGACCGGACGGCCGTGCGTGAAGTCCGATTTCTGGGAAGATGACCGGACCGGCCACAAGTCTCGACGCGCGGCCTCGGCCATGCGCGCGCGGATCCGGACCGTGTGCGCGGTGCCGATCCGCGGTCCGCGGGGCGTCATGGCCGTGCTCGAGGTCGGCGGATCTCACTCTTACCCCGGGCACGAGCGGCTGCCGTCGTTGATCGAGCGCATCGGCGAGCAGCTCGCATCGTTCATGCTGCAGCTGATCAGCCGGCAGGCGTTCGAGGCGCTGTTCCAGCACAGCCCGGACGCGTTACTCTTGATCGATGAGCGCGCGACCATCCAGCGCGCCAACCTGCGGGCATGCACCCTGTTCGGGATGATCGAGGGTCAACCGCTCGCCGACCTGGTAGATGACCCGGGCGCGGTGCTCGCGGGCATCAGCGGTCCCGGAGCTGGGTTGCTGCGCTGCGCGGCGCGGCGCCCGGGCGGTGGCGCGTTCCCGGCCGAGCTCGCGAGCGCGGCCGTCACCGCGGACGCGCAGCCCGGCGTGCTGGTGGCCGTTCGCGATCTGACCGAGCGGCTGCAGATGGAGGAAGCGCTGACCCGGTCGCTGCGCGAGAAGGTCACGCTGGTGCAGGAGGTCCATCACCGCGTGAAGAACAACCTCCAGATCATCTCCAGCCTGGTGTCCTTGCAGGCCAATGAACTAGACTCACCGGAGGTTCGCGACGCCCTGGCCGACACCGCCAACCGGGTGCAGTCGATGGCGCTCGTCCACCAGCAGCTCTACTCGCACGACGATGTGTCGAGGGTGCCGTTCGACCAGTACCTGACCGCGCTCGGCCGCTCGCTGCAGTTGTCGCTCGACCCGTCGGCGGAGCTCGAGGTCGACCTCGAGCCAGCCGAGGTCGACGCCGAGTTCGCGGTCCCGTGCGGCCTGATCGTGAACGAGCTCATGACCAATGCGATCAAGCACGGCCGCAGCGCGGACGGGCGCTGCCGCATCCGCGTCACGCTGAGCCATCGCGACGGCGAGCTCCACCTCGAGGTCGCGGATCGCGGCCAGGGCCCCGCCGTGGAGCCCCGCGCGGCGTCGATGGGGTCCACCC
>JAPLLF010001292.1 GCA_026387715.1 Pseudomonadota bacterium | reverse complement strand
CGTGTTCGACGCGGTGCGCGCGCGGGCCGAGGCGCCGGTCGTGATCATCAACCACCCGCGCGGCAACACGAACTACTTCGGGTACGTCGGCTACGACCCGGCGACCGGCACCGCGACGACGACCGCCGACTGGGACACCAGGTTCGCGCTGGTCGAGGTGTTCAACAACTCGGGCTGGGAGAGCAACCGCGCCGGCACCGTCACGGACTGGCTCGGCCTGCTCCGCGCCGGGCGCAAGGTGTTCGCGGTCGGGTCGTCGGATAGCCACGGGCTGTCGACGTCGCCGGTCGGCTATCCGCGCACCTGCATCCGGCTCGGCACCGACGATCCGCGCGTGCTCACGGCCAGCGGGGTGCGCGACGGGCTCGCCGCCGGGCACGGCTCGATCTCGGGCGGCATCCTCGTCGACGCGACGCTCGGCGCCACCCGCACGGGCGACACCACGACGGGCGCCGGCTCGCCGCAGCTCGTCGACGTCGTCGTCCAGGCGCCGACCTGGATCGACGTCACCACGCTCGAGGTCGTCGTCGACGGCGTCACCGTCGACACGATCCCGATCATGGCGAGCGACGCCGATCCGGGCAACCCGGTCATCCGGTACCACAAGGCGATCCCCGTGCAGGTCGCGGCCACCGGCGGCTTCGTCGTGATCGCGGCCTACGGCGCCGCCGACCTCGAGCCGGTCCACCCGGGGCACAAGCCGTTCGGCGTCACCCAGCCGATCTTCGTCACGCCGTAACCAACCGGCCGGCTCGAATTTCCGAACCTTAACGCCTCGCGGCATTCCACCTCAGCACCCGGAGCGGGTGGGCATGTTATGACGCGCCCAACATGATCAAGCGCCCCAAGATCGCAATCGTTGGAGCTGGCGGTAACGTCGGCGCGGCCGTCGCCCAGTGGGCCGCCGTCAAAGAGCTCGGCGACCTCGTCCTCATCGACCTCAAGGCGGGCCCCGCCGAGGGTCGCGCCCTCGACCTCACCCAGTGTGGGCCGTGGGAGGGCTTCAACAACACCTCGTTCGTCGCGACGGACAAGGCCGAGATGATGGCCGGCGCCGACGTCGTCGTGATGACGGCCGGCGTGCCCCGCAAGCCGGGCCAGTCTCGCGAGGAGCTCATCAACATCAACGCCGGGATCGTCAAGGCGATCTGCGCGGACGTGAAGAAGTACGCCCCCGACGCGATCCTCATCGTCGTGTCGAACCCGCTCGACGCGATGGTGTTCGTCGCCAAGCAGGTCACCGGCTTCCCCCGCGAGCGCGTGATCGGCTCGGCCGGCGTGCTCGACAGCGCGCGCTTCCGCACGTACCTCGCCCTCGCCGCGGGCGTTTCGGTCGAGGACGTCCAGGCGATCGTCCTGGGCGCCCACACCGACAAGGACATGGTCCCGATCATCTCCACCGCGATGATCGGCAACGTGCCCGTCACGAAGTTCCTCTCGGCCGAGAAGCTCGCCGAGGTCGTCGAGAACACCAAGAAGGGTGGCGCGACCCTCACCGGCCTCATCGGCACGAGCGCGTGGCTCGCGCCCGGCGCCGGCACCTGCTTGATGATCGAGGCGATCGTCAGGAACCAGGGCCGCGTGCTGCCCTGCTCCGTCGAGCTGCACGGCGAGTTCGGCGTCACGGGCGCCTTCGTCGGCGTGCCGGTGAAGCTGACCGCGAAGGGCGCGGAGTCCGTGCACGAGTTCGAGCTCTCGGCGTCGGAGAAGGAGGCGTTCGGCAAGTCCGTCGCAGCCAACACCGAGCTGATGAACATCGCCCGCGGCTTCCTTGGCTAGATCGACCCTCGTCGGCACGACCATCCTCGATCGCTACGTCGTCGAGGACGAGCTGGGCGCCGGCGCGATGGGCGTCGTCTATCGTGCCCGGCATCGCCAGCTCGAGCGCGTCGTCGCGGTCAAGGTGCTCAACGACGAGCTGACGCACGATCCGACGATTGTCGCGCGCTTCCACCGCGAGGCGATGGCCGCGGCACGCCTGCAACACCCCAACGTCGTCGCGGTGCTCGACGTCGGCACGCTCGCCGACGGCCGCCAGGCGATGGTCATGGAGCTCGCACAGGGCCAGACCCTCGCCGAGATCATCACGATCCACCCGACGCGCGAGCGCGTGATCCGGATCGTGCGCGGGATCCTGCGTGGCCTCGAGCACGCGCACGACCACGGCGTCGTGCATCGCGACCTCAAGCCGGACAACATCATCGTCGAGTTCGCCTCCGACGGCGCCGAGCTTCCCCGCATCCTCGATTTTGGCGTCGCGGTGCTCTACGACGACGAGTCCACGGCGAACGGGCGGCTCACCGCCTCGGGGATCATCGTCGGCACGCCGCAGTACATGGCGCCCGAGCAGGCCAAGGGCGAGGCGATCGATCATCGCGTCGATCTGTTCGCGCTCGGGGTGATGGTCTACGAGATGCTCGCCGGCGTGCCACCCTTCACGGGGACCGCGATGGAGGTGGCGCTGGCGAACATCGCGCAAGATCCACCGCCGATCGCGACGCGCGCCAAGGCCGCTCGCGACGCTGTCGATCCGCTGCTCGAGCGGTTCGCCCGCAAGCTGATGGCGCGCCGGCTGAGCGAGCGGTTCGCGAGCGCCTACGAGGTGCTCGAGACGCTCGCCCTGCTCGAGCGCGACCGCGCGGCGGCGGCGCTGGCGCTCGGCATCATGGACGTGCCGCGGGCGCTCGCGCTCGTGGCGCTCCCGCCGCCGCCGAAGCGCTAGCTACCAGCTCGCCATCTCGGCCTTGAGGCCGGCGTCGAGCGCGTCGAGGAAGCCCTCGGTGGTCAGGTGGGGCTGGCTCGGGCCGATGAGCACGGCGAGATCCTTCGTCATCTTGCCGCTCTCGACGGTCTGGATGCACACCCGCTCGAGCGCGTCGGCGAACTTCACGACGTCCGGCGTGCTGTCGAACTGACCTCGGTACTTGAGGCCCTGGGTCCACGCGAAGATCGACGCGATCGGGTTCGTCGACGTCGGGCGGCCCTTCTGGTGCTCGCGGTAGTGCCGCGTGACGGTGCCGTGCGCGGCCTCGGCCTCGACGGTCTTGCCGTCGGGCGTGAGCAGGACGGACGTCATGAGGCCCAGGCTGCCGAAGCCCTGGGCCACCGAGTCCGACTGCACGTCGCCGTCGTAGTTCTTGCACGCCCACACGAAGCCGCCCTCCCACTTCATCGCCGACGCGACCATGTCGTCGATCAGGCGGTGCTCGTAGGTGATGCCGGCCGCCGCGTACTTGTCGGCGAACTCCTCGTCGTAGACCTTCTGGAACAGGTCCTTGAAGCGCCCGTCGTACTTCTTGAGGATCGTGTTCTTCGTCGACAGGTAGACCGGCCACTTGCGGTTGAGGCCGTAGTTGAGGCTGCTGCGCGCGAACCCCATGATCGACTCGTCGAGGTTGTACATGCCCATCGCGACGCCCGACGACTGGAAGTCGAACACCTTGTGCTCGATCGGCTTGCCGCCATCCTTGGGCGTGAACGTCATCGTGAGCGTGCCGGCGCCGGGGACCAGGAAGTCGGTCGCCTTGTACTGATCGCCGAACGCGTGACGGCCGATGACGATCGGCTTGGTCCACCCGGGCACGAGGCGCGGGACGTTCGCGCAGATGATCGGCTCGCGGAAGATCGTGCCGCCGATGATGTTGCGGATCGTGCCGTTGGGCGACTTCCACATCTCGGCGAGGTTGAACTCCTTCACGCGCGCCTCGTCGGGCGTGATCGTGGCGCACTTGACGGCGACGCCGTACTGCTTGGTCGCGTTCGCCGAGTCGACGGTGACCTGATCCTTGGTCTTGTCGCGGAACTCGATTCCGAGATCGAAGTACTTCAGATCGATCTCGAGGTACGGAAGGATCAACTTGTCCTTGATGAACTTCCAGATGATGCGGGTCATCTCGTCGCCATCCATCTCGACGACGGGATTCTTCACCTTGATCTTCGACATTTGGCGCGGGTTGTAACATGCGGTCACCGCACCGGTCGTGGCCTCGCGAGTCCGGAGTCGCTCCGCAGCACGAGATGCCGCCCGGGTCCCTTGTGCGCGGCGTACCGGTCGACGTCCTCGGCCAGCTCGTAGGCCTCGAGCACGCCGGTCGCCTCGGCGAGCTGGTCGGCGAGCGCGCCCACGAGATCGTCGATCTCGACCCCGTGGATCGCCGGGATCTTCGTGCGCGACACGATGCCACGGAGGGTGACGGTCTGCCCGAGGTGAGCCGCGAGGTCGGCCTCGCGCTCGATCACGATCGGTCCCGGGCGGATGGTCATGGCCGGCATTGTCCGGCAACCGGACGGTCACGTCCAGCCGGTGGACGCCCGCGCGCGTAGCGCCGCGAAATCACTCGCGCGGCGAGGTGGCGCGCGGGTTGCTGAGCGGTCGGGCATGAAGCAGATCGTCCTCGCGTTCTCTCTCCTCGGATTCACCGCTGCGGCCACCTGGGCCGGGCCCACCCCGATCGTCGGCGGCACGACGACCAAGGCCGGCGACTGGCCCGACGTCGTCGCGGTGCTCGCCGCCGATGGCGCGTGTAGCGGCACGCTGATCGCGCCCGATCTCGTGCTCACCGCCGGCCATTGCGCGGCGCTGTCGCCGCACGTGGTCGTCGTCGATACCCTCGACTATGGCAAGCCCGGCGGCGAGACGATCGACGTCGTCCGCTCGTACGCGTACCCCAGGTGGCAGGAGACCTACGACGTCGGCGTCGTCGAGCTCGCGCACCCGGCGCACGCCAAGCCGCGCGCGATCGCGCGCGCGTGCAGCGGGCGAACGATCGCGAGCGAGATCCGCATCGTCGGGTTCGGGCTGACCGACACCGCCGGCGCCGGCGACAACTCGCGGCTGCACCAGGCCGCGATCGCGGTCGACGATCCGCGCTGCACCGAGGCGCCTGGCTGCAACGCGGCGATCGCGCCCGACGGCGAGTTCACCGCTGGCGGCCACGGCACCGACTCGTGCTTCGGGGACTCGGGCGGCCCCGCGTTCGCGAAGACCCCCTCGGGCTACGCGGTGCTCGGCGTCGTGTCGCGCGGGATGGCGCTGGCCGGGCGCCCGTGCGGCAACGGGGGCATCTACGTCCGCGCTGACAAGGTGGTGCCGTGGATCGAGCGAACGACCGGGCGCGAGCTGGTGCGCGCGCCGTGCGATCAACCCGCCGACGCACCCGCGGCCGACGACGAGGAAGCGGGTGGCGGCTGCACGGCCGCGGCCGGCGCCGACCTCGCCGTGATCGCGCTGGTCGCGGGGTTCGTCTGGCGCCGCCGCCGCGCCCCGTGTGCTGCCTAGAAGTTTGGTGTTGAACACCCACCCGCGGGAACGCGCGAGCGCGCGGTGTGGCGGCGGCGATTGTGGACGCCTCCGAGGGCTGCGCGGCAGTCATGAAGTCGACGAAGGCACCGTGGGGCGAGCCGCCTGGTCACC
>JAPLLF010000911.1 GCA_026387715.1 Pseudomonadota bacterium | reverse complement strand
CGGCGAGCCGCACCCGCGCGTAGTTCGAGGACACGCCCCAGAGCACCGTGACCGCCAGCGTCACGAGGATCGCGAGGCCCGCCGACGACTCGCCCTGCGCGATCATGTACTCGACCCACGCCCAGCGCGCGCTCGTCGGTCGGATCTCGACGCGCCGCCCGAGCTTCGCCGCGGCGAGGCCGGCGCGCAGGCGGGCGAGGCGGTGGTCGACGACGTCGATGCCGGCGAACGCGGTGCCGTCGAGCGGCGTGTTGCGCTTGGCGACGAACGGCGCGATGCCGTACGCGATCCGGCCGTGCGCGGCGGCGAGCTCCTTCGACAGCTCGACGAGCTCGTCGATGTCGGCGTCGGTCTCCGACGGGACGCCGACCATCATGTAGACCTTGAGCGCGGCCATGCGATGGGTCGCGGCGAGCTTCGCCGACGCGATCAGGTGATCGGCGCGCGTCGAGCGCTCGACCACGCGGCGCATGCGCTCGCTCGCGCCGTCGGCCGCGACGGTCAGCGTGCGATAGCCACCGGCGAGGATGTCCGCCATCGGCACGACGCGCATGCCGCCGTTGGTCGAGCGCCGCATCACGCAGTAGGTGCAGCCGCGCGAGCAGCCGCGCGCGGCCTCGGTCATGAACATGTTGGAGAGGGCCGAATGCGGCGTGATGATCGGCGAGCGCGCGGGCAGGTGGCGATCGGAGGCCTGCGCGACCTTGGGGACGGTCTCGCCGTGGACGTGCGGCAGGTAGTAGCCGGGGCGATCCTTGAGGGCGGCCCACACGCGCTCGCGCGAGAACCCGACGTCGCGGGCGAGCTCGACGAACTCGATGATCAGATCCTCGCCCTCGCCGAGCAGGATGGCGTCGCAGAACGGGGCGAGCGGCGCCGGGTTGGAGAACGTGAGCGGCCCACCCGCGATCACGAGCGGGTGGTGGGGCTCGCGATCCGCGGCGAGGACCGGCACGTTCGCGCGCTCGAGTTGCTCGATGAGACCGGCGATCTCGAGCTCGTACGCGACCGAGAACGCGAGCAGCGGGTACGAGCCAAGCGGGCGGTCGCCGTCGAGCGTGCGATCGTCGCCGAGCATCGCGCGATCGGCGGCGACGCCGGGCATGTCGTGCAGCACGCGGTAGATCTGCTGGTAGCCCAGCGAGGCCATCGCGGCGTTGTACGGGCTCGGATAGCACAGCGCGATCCGGGTCTCCGCTTGCTTGTGGAGCGTGCCGCGCTCGTCGGCGAGGAGCTGGCGCTGCGTGAGCGCGCGATCGTTCATCAGTGCTTGCTCAGACAGTCGCGAACGCCGGACAGCGCGCTCGTCTTCGTGAATCGGTCATTGTTGTCGATGGCCCACAGGTTGATGCAGAAGTCGTCGCCGGTCGCGCTCGGCTGCCCGCTCTTGTCGCACATGAACAGGCTGACGGCGATCTCGGGTTGCTCGTTCCCGTCGCGATCGATCGCGAAGATGATCTGTTCCTCGGGGAACCCGTCGGGGATCTTCTTCCGGTCGTAGGTGGTGACGCGGTGGCCTCTCGGGCCGATCGCGCCGCCGATCACGCCGCTGACGATGCCTCCGCGCGGTGCGAGATCGGGCGTGATGCCGTCGTAGGTGACGAGCCAGGCGACCTTGCAGGTGTCCTGCATGGGCGTGACCGTGGCGACCTTGAGATCGATGACCTTGTGGGTGTCGTCGACGACGGACACGAGATCGCCCTTCACCGGCGCGATCGGGCCGAAACACTGGCTCGCCTCCTTGTCGGCGCGCACGTCGCAGAACCGCAGGACGCCGGCGTGATGACCAGGGCGCTCGATGCGGACGATCTTGCCGTGCGGCTGCGCGACGGCGGTCGTCGCAATCGTCGCGGTCATCGCGACGACGAGGGAGAGTCCGAGGCGCATCCTGACAGCATAGCAGCTGTGTTACCCACGGCTCATGACGGAACTTCGTTACACGATCCGGCTCGAGGCACCCAGCCGACATCTGGTTCACGTGGAGCTCCGCTTCGTCGCGCAAGACGCCACCCGCGATGTCGAGCTCACGCTGCCGGCCTGGTGCCCCGGCAGCTATCTGATCCGCGACTACGCCCGCTTCGTGCGCGATCTGACCGTGACGGACGAGGTCGGGGAGCCCCGCCGGGTCACCAAGGTCGACAAGTCGACCTGGCGGATCGCGGCTGGGGCCGATCCGCGCCTGGTCGTGCGCTATGCCGTGTACGGCAACGATCTGACCGTGCGCACGAACCACGTCGACGACACGCACGCGTTCCTGCACGGTCCGGCGACGTTCCTGTATCCGGTGGCGCAGCGCGAGGCGCCGATCGTGTTGACGATCATGGCCGACGGCTGGACGGTCACGACGTCCTTGGCCCACGACCCGGCCACCTCGACCTACCGCGCCGCGACCATCGACGAGCTGTTCGATCATCCGCTGCACCTCGGCCCGGTGCGCACGTACGTCGTGCCCGCGACGTGTCCGGTCCGGCTCGCGATCTACGGGGAGCGCGCTTCTGGAGGCGTGTTCACCGAGGAGCGGCTGGTAGCGGACCTCGCGGCGATCGTCGACGATCACGTCGCGCGCGTCGGCGCGGTGCCGTTCGAGACCTACACGTTCCTCGTGATGCTCACCCATGATGGCTACGGCGGCCTGGAGCACCGCGCGGCGAGCGTGAACCTGTATCACCCGCACTTCGCGGCGAGCCGGAAGGCCTACGAGGGCCTGCTCGAGCTGCTGTCCCACGAGCTGTTCCACGCGTGGAACGGCAAGCGGATCGCCCCCGGGCCGCTCCTGCAGTTCGACTACGCGCACGAGGCGTACACGCCGTGCTTGTGGGTGATGGAGGGGGTGACGAGTCACTACGATCGGTTCGCGCTGGTGTCGAGCAAGCGGATCACGGCGCGCAGCTTCCTCGACAAGGTCCTCGACGACTGGGCGCGGCTGCTCGCGACCCCGGGACGCGCCCGACAGAGCCTCGAGGAGTCGTCGTTCGACGCGTGGATCAAGCTGTACAAGCCCGACGAGTCGAACCTCAACACGACGGTGAGCTACTACCTCAAGGGTGGGCTGGCGATGGTCGCCCTCGACCTCCACATCCGTCGGCGGACGGAGGGCGCGCGCAGCCTCGACGACGTGCTTCGCCTGCTGTGGACCCGCCACGGCGCGACCGGCGAGCCGCACCCCGACGACGTCCAGCCGCTGTTCGAGGAGGCGACCGGGCTGGCGCTCCAGGAGGTCTTCGTCGGCCAGATCCGTGGCACGGACGATCCCCAGCTGCCGCGCGAGCTCCACCACGTCGGCCTCGAGCTGCGCGCGAGCGTCGATCCGGCCCAGGTCGTCGACGGCGCGACCGCGCTGTGGCTCGGGGTGGTCACGAGCGGTAACCGGGTCACCGGCGTGTTCGACGGCGGCCCGGCGCAGATCGCGGGGCTCTCGCCTGGCGACGAGCTGGTCGCGATCGACGGGTTCCGGGCGACCGGCGACGGCGATCTGCGCAGCCTCGTCGGGGCTCGCCGGGTCGGGGAGGCGGTCGCGATCGCGGTGTTCCGGAGGCACCGCCTGATGACGTTGACCGTGGTGCTCGCCGCGGCGCCGCCGACCCGGTACGAGATCGTCGCGGTGGCCGATCCGGGACCAGCCGGGGCGCGTTTCCAGGCATGGCTCGGCGAGGCGCACCCACATGCCGCCGTGACGCTCGCGACTGTCACGACCACCTCGCGCTGGGTGTGACTGCGCTATAACCGGCCCATCCACATGCGCATCGCGAACGCGTTCGTCATCTTCACCGCCGTGGGCACGTTCGCCTGTGGGAGCAAGAAGAGCTCCGAGGGGCTGCCTCCTGCGACCGAATGGGGTGCTGGCGGTGCCGCTGGAGCTACCCGGGAACCCCAGGTCGGCCCCGGCGAGACGCTGGTGCCGATGGAGGGTGCCAAGCCGAAGTCGAACGACTCGCTTCCTCCGGGCCATCCGCCGATCGATCCGAACGGCGGCACGGGCCAGATGGGCGGCAGCGAAGGTGATAACCACCCGCCGGTCGTCGCGCAGACCCCGCCGAAGACGCTCGACAAGCTGCCCGACGGTCGCCTCGGGCTCGGCCCGATCGCGATCACGGTGCCGGCTGGCTGGACCGAGGTCCCGACGACGAGCGACATGCGCTACGGGCAGTTCGCCGCGGGCGACGCCGAGCTGGTGATCTTCTGGTTCGGCAAGGACGGGGCGGGCAGCGTGGAGGACAACCTCAACCGGTGGGCCGGTCAGTTCACGTCGCCCGACGGCAAGGCGAGCGACGCGAAGATCGAGAAGCTCCAGGTGCTCGGGCAGGAGGCCACGCTCGTGTCGGTGTCCGGCAAGATGCAGGCGATGGCGATGGGCTCGACGCCGGCGGTCGAGAAGACCGATCAGGCGATGCTGGGTGCGATCACCGGGTCGCCGAACGGGCCGTACTACTGGAAGATGACTGGTCCCAAGGCGACGATCGCGGCGAACGACGCGAAGTTCCGCGCGCTGCTGACCGGCCTGAAGCTCAAATAGCCAGATCGCCGATCGATGTTACGATACGCGCCATGATGGGCGCTGGGACCTCGACCTCGACCTCGCGTCTTGTCGCTGTCGCGATGGCCTCGCTGCTGATCACGTCGCCGGTCCTCGCGCAGCCGAAGCCGACGGCCCAGCAGAAGCAGCAGGCCGGCGAGCTCGTCAAGCAGGCGATCGCGAAGAGCCAGGCCAACGATCACGAGGCCGCGATCGAGCTCTACCTCGGCGCGTACGCGATCGTGCCGTTGCCGCTCCTGCTGTCGAACATCGGCAGCGAGTACAAGACTCTCGCCAGGCCGGTCGAAGCCCTGAAGTACTTCTGTAAGTACCTCGACGCCGAGCCGACCGGCTCGAACGCGTCGTACGCGTCGTCCGAGGCGAAGGTCCTGCAGATCCAGCTCGGCAACACGACCGTCGACGACAAGGCCGTGTGCGCGCCACCGCCGCCGATCGTCGAGAAGAAGGCGCCCGAGCCGGTCGTAGTCGTGCCACCGCCGATCATCGTGCCGCCGCCAGCGCACGCGGCACCGGGCAGGGCGCTCGAGTACGCGGGGCTCGGGATCGCCGGTCTCGGGGCGATCGGGCTGGCGTTCGGCATCGGGTTCGGCCTCCAGGCGAGCTCGATCTCGGACACGATCTCGAACCACGACCCGTCCCAGCCATGGCCAGCCGACATCGCCCAGCAGGAGCGGGACGGGCAGGCGGCCGAGGACAAGCAGGTCATCCTGATGACCGTCGGCGGCATCGTGCTTGTGGGTGGGGCAGTGCTCTTCCTGCTCGGCCGGTCGAAGGCGCACCACGAGCTGACGGTCACGCCGTCGGCTGGCGCGGGCACCGTCGGCGTCGTGTTCGCCGGCGGCTTCTGAGTCAGCTGCGCAGCGACGCGAACAGCGGCGACATCTTGCCGGTCACCTCGTCGTGGATCCGGCCGTTGCTCGCGACGAGCCCGCGGCGGTGGGCGAGCTCGCCCCGGTAGTCGAGCGCACCGCCGAACACGTCGGTGAGGCGCCCGCCCGCGGCCTCGAGGATCGCCTCGGGGGCGCACGTGTCCCAGGCCTTGGTCTTGGCCACGGGGTTCACGTAGAGGTCGCGCTGCGCGGCGGCGATCATGCACAGCTTGATGCCCACCGAGCCGACGTTCTCCTCCGTGGTGATGCCGAGCGCCTGCTTCACGCGGTCGGTCTCGGGCCCGCGATGCGAGGCCGACGCGACGAGCCGGGCGTCGACGGCGCTGCCGACGCTGGACACCTCGAGCCGGGTCACGGTGCCCGCGTGCAGGACGTAGGCGCCGCCCGCGCCGGGCGCGGCGAAGAACGTGCGGCCGAGCGTCGGCTGGTGGACGACGCCCATGATCGGCCGGCCGCCACGCACGAGGCCGATCATCACCGCGAAGCCGTCGGTGCCGCGGATGAAGTCCTTGGTGCCGTCGATCGGATCGATGAGCCACAGGCGATGGGCGGCCACCGCCGCGGGATCCGCGAGGAGCTCTTCGGAGATCAGCGCGTCGTCCGGGAACCCGCGGGTGATGCCGGCGACGATGAGCTCGCTCGCCGTGCGATCGGCGATCGTGACCGGCTCGTCACCGGGCTTGAGCTCGATGCCGAGGCCGCCCGTCGCGCGGATGCGGACCACCTCGGTGCCGGCGTGGACCGCGAGCTCGAGCGCGAGCCGCAGCTCGGCGCCGAGCTCGCCGTCGATGCCCGGGAGCCCCTTGAAGGGCATCAGTTGCTCCCGCCGTCGGGCCACAGCAGCAGCTTGGCCTCGTCGACCGACGCGACGCTGCGCCCCGACAGCTTGACGAGCTGGGCGGCGGCGGCGACGAGCTCGCCGTTGCTCTTCGCCATCTCGCCATCGGGGAGATAGAAGTTGTCCTCGAGGCCGACCCGCAGGTCGCCACCGAGCGACAGCGCGGCCATCAGCAGCGGCCACTGCTCGCGCGAGATGCCGATCACCTTCCAGCGCGACCCGGCGGGCACCTGCTCGGCCTGGAACGCGAGGTGGCGCGCCGACGCGGGGATGCCGCCGAGGACGCCCATGATGAACGAGAAGTGATACGGCTTCTCGAGCAGGCCCATCTCGGCGAGCACGCGATGCGAGTTGGTGTGGCCGACGTCGAAGCACTCCATCTCGGGCTTGACGTTGTGCTCCTTCATCGCGCGCGCGAACGCGGTGATGTCGTCGAACGAGTTCGCGAACACGAAGTTGAACGCGAACTGCTGCTTGCTGGCGTTCCACTTCGCGTAGTTCATCGAGCCCATGTTGAGCGCGGCGACGTGCGGACGCTGCGCGAGGTGGTTCACGCGCTCGCGCATCGGGCCGGCGCCGCCGGTCGACCAGTTGATCATCACCGGGCAGCGCGCCTTGGTCTCGGCCATGATCGCGGCGAACACCGCGGGGTCCCACGTCGGCGAGCCGTCGTCGTTGCGCGCGTGGATGTGCACGATCGCGGCGCCCGCGTCGTACGCGCGCTTCGCCTCCTCGGCGATCTCGACGGGCGTGTACGGGATCGCGGGGCAGTGCTTCTTGGTGGTGACGGCGCCCGTGAGGGCACACGACAGGATCACTTTGGAGGTCTCGGCGGCCACGCCGGGACACTAGCACCCTGGCCGCCTTCGCGTTCAGCCGAACGCGAAGGCGCGGATCTCGGCGAGGTCGTCGATCATGCGCGCGCGCGGATGAGCGGTGACGTACGCGCGCTCGTACGGCGGCGTGCGCTCGCTGCCGACGAGCCCGACGCGCGCGCCGAGCGACAGCGGCATCGCCAGATCGAGCTCGAAGATGTCGCCGATCACGACGAGGTCCGCGAACGTCGCCTCGCTCGCGGCGAGGATCGTGTGGAGGATGTCGTGGTAGCGCTTGCGGCGCAGCAGCACCGGACGGGCGAGGTCGGGCAGCTCGAGCTCGGCGTCGGCGCCGGTCCAGTCGTCGTCGACGTCGAACTTGCGCGCGCCGCCGCGGACGCGCGCGGCGAGCCACGCGACGCCGGGCGTCTCGCGATCGAGCGCGGTCACCTTGCCGGCGACGGCGTGGGTATCGGAGTTCGTCACGATCCACGTGTTGGTGCCGGCGAGGCCGGCGAGGGCGGTCGCGGCGCCCGCGCGGAAGACCGGTCGGCCGAGCGTCTTGGCGTAGTTGTACTTGTAGAGGACGTTGCCGAGCAGCCGCCCGCGATCGACGTGGCTCGGGATCACGCCGAACCGATCGAGGATGCGATGGGCGATCGGCACCATGCGCAGGTAGGGATCGACGGTGGCCGGCGCGACCGCGCGGCCACTCCACATGAACGGGTGCGCCGCCGGATCGTCGGCCAGCTCGGCCTCTACGGCCTCCGCGATCGCGGTGATCTCGGGGTCGTCGGGTGATCGGCCGACGAGCATGCAGAGGTCTTCGAGGTAGCCGGTGCGAAACGGGCCGCCCTCCGCCTCGGCGTCGGTCATCGTGCCGTCGAAGTCGAGAACGAGAATCGCCATGCGGGGCTATCCTACCTCAGCCGTCGACGACTTCGATCGTGCCGTCGGCGCGAGGATGCTGGCCGACGCGGGTGAGCGAATCGAGCATCGTCGCGAAGTAGTCGCCGAGCTCGGTCGACAGCCCGATCGGTCGGATCCCCTCGATCTCGACCATCGTCAGCGGGCGCCGCACCTTGGCGAGCCGGCCGCCGTGGAGTAGCGCCGACGTGCGGGGCCCCAGGACGAGCTCCTCGAACGGCTTGCCGATGAGCCACGCGCGGATGCGCCCGAGCTCGTCGAGCAGCGCGGCCGCGTCGATCGAAAGCGTCTTGCCACCCATCGCGTCGCCGAACGAGCCGAACGTGGGGATCGTCGCCTCGTCGAGGTGCGCGACGAGCACGTCGCGGAGCATCGCCCAGCTCCGCCAGCGGAACTGGCGAGGCTCATGCCCCGATCTTACTTCGAACGCTGCTCGTACACCCCATCCCAGTCGGCCGGGGGCGGCGATCGGGTGAGCACCTCGCAGCGCTTCGCCAGGATCGCCGCGGCGCGGTCGTCGGGGATCGCCGCGAAGCCGTCGCGGGCGTCCTCGAACCGGCGCGCGCGGTAGGCGGCGAGGGCGGCGGCGAACCGCGGATCGGTCGCAACCTTGCCGTCGCGGCCCACCAGCTCGAACACCGGCGCAGCCCCGGCGCGCCCCTTGACGCGCACGAGGTCGATCTCGCGGAACACGAAGTCCTTCGCGGCGGCCCTGGCGGTCGCCTCGCCGACCAGGATCGCGACGCCGTACTCCTTGGTCAGCGCCTCGAGCCGCGACGCCAGGTTCACCTGATCGCCGAGCACGGTGTAGTCGAAGCGCGCGGCGCTGCCCATGTTGCCGACCGCCATCGCGCCGGTGTTGAGGCCGATGCCGATCGTGATCTCCGGGCGGTCCTGACCGCGCCACTCGGCGTTGAGCTGGACGAGCACCTCCTGCATGCGAAGCGCGACCTCGCACGCGCGGGTCGCGTGGTCCGTGGTGTCGATGGGGGCGCCCCAGATCGCCATCACCGCGTCGCCGATGTACTTGTCGAGCGTGCCGCCCGATTCGAGCACGAGCTCGGTCATCGGCGTCAGGTAGTCCGCGAGCAGCGTCGCGAGCTTCTCCGGCTGCATCCCCTCGGAGAACAGCGAGAACCCGCGGATGTCCGAGAACAGCACGGTCAGCTCCTTGCGCTCGCCGCCGAGCTTCGCGCGCGCCGGATCCGCGACCAGCCGATCGACGACCGCGCGGCTGACGTACTGCGAGAACACCGCGCGGAGCTGCGCCTTCTCGCGGCCCTCGGTGGCGAGCCCGCCGATCGTCGCGGCGACCAGCACCAGCCCCGACAGGATGCACGGCGCGGCGATCGCGATGATCGTGCCGTGCGTGAACACGACGTACGCGATGGCGGCGTAGGTGGCGATCGCCGCGAGCGCGAGCAGCGGCGGGATCCACGCCCGCCGACGGATGCGGCGCAGCTGGGCGGCGATCACCACCAGGCACAGCGCGATCGTCGCGAGCATCGTGGTCTTGCCGCCGCGCAGCACGAGCACGCGCTCGCTCAGGATGTTCTCGGCGAGCGTCGCGTGGAGCTCGACGCCGTCGGCGCGCGCGTCCAGCGGGGTCGCGACCTTGTCGTACGCCGCGAACGTGTAGCCGAGGAACACCAGCTTGCCGTCGAGGGCGCCCTTCGGCACGGTCCCGTTCCACACGTCGGCCGCGGACACGTGCGGGATGCGATCGCGGCCCATCGGATCGAGGACGATCGACGCGGTCTTCGACAGCGCGATCGTCTGGCCGCCCGCGACGAGGTGATCGTCGCCGGCCACGTACCGCGTGTCGCCCGACTTGCCGCGCTCGGCGAGCGCGACCGCCAGCCCCAGCGGCATGTAGTACTGCCCGGCGTACTCCACCGCGAGCGGCATGCGGCGCTTCACGCCGTCCGGATCGTCGAGCACGTTGACCACGCCCGCGCCGACGGCGCCCTGCGCGATCGAGTCCATCGTGTAGCTCGCCGCGCTCGCGGTCAGCGGCCGCAGGTCGCCGCCGCCGCTCGCGTCCGCGACGTCCCCGTGCTGCGCGGCGACCAGCGCCACCGGCGCGGGGCCTGTGCTCGTCGCGCGCGTGCCGGTGACGTGCAGGAACGCCCCGAGGAACACCCGCTTGCTGCGCGCGACCGCATCGGCGAGCAGCCGGTCCGCCTCGAGCACGTGCCCGACCTCGGCCAGCGCCGTCTTCGCCTCGGACGGCTCGGCGGTCGCGAGGTGCGCGGTGGCGTCGCGCACGTGCTGGGCGACGTCGTCCGGCAGCACGACCTCGGGGGACGAGAAGAAGAAGTCGAGCGCGATCACCTTCGGGTTCTGCGCCGTCAGCCGATCGAGCAGCGTGACCCAGCCGTTGCGCGTCTGGAAGATCTCCGGCGCGACGTCGCGCGTCCGATCGTCGAGCCCGACGATCACGATCTTGTCGGTCGACGGCGCGCGGGGCCCGCGCAGGCTGAACCGCGCGTCGAGCGCCGTGCCCTCGAGACGGGCGAACAGCCCGTCGCCGCGGACCGAGAGCACGACCAGCGCCAGGACCGTCGCCACCGCGGCCGTCAGCAACGGGACGTTCCTCGGCAGCAGGCGCTTGCTCACGCGCGCATCCTACCGGAAGCCTGGCGGTGGGGTGGGGGCCGGAAGCGGGACGCGGCGAGCGTCGTCGATCTCGTCCCGGTAGTAGCGCAGCGCGCGTTCGTAGCCGTCGAGCGCACTCGTCGCTGCGTTCGTACGCAGCACTGCATCGAGAGCGGCGACCATGGCCTCGTCATGCCGGCCGGCGCTGTGGAGGGACAGTGCGAGGAACGCGGGCAACGCGGCGACCTCGGGTAGCTCGGCGATCGCTGCTTGTAGACGCTCGATCGATTCGGCGATCCGGCCGACGTTGCGCAGCGTGGATCCGTAGCCGACGAGGAACTCCTTGCGATCGGCGCTGGGGACCCCGAGCCTCCACGCGGCGTCGTAGTAGCAGATCGCGTCGATCTCTTCACCGTAGCGATCACATGCGTAGGCAGCTTCGAGCTGGGCAGCGACCTCGGTCGGGTGCGTAGCCGCGAGCGCACGCGCCTGGGCGACGAGCTCGTCGAAGCGTGCGGTGGCGCGCAGCTCGCGGAGCCGCTCGATCTGGGCGCTGAAACGGTTCATGAGAGCGAGCGCGAAGGTAGCCGCGTTCGCACAGCGGTTCCAATGGAACACCTCCGCCAAGCCGACGTCGTCGATCTCACCGCGCTCGTCGATCCCTACGCGAGCGGGATCACGTGCATCGGCTGGACCAAGCGCCTCAAGCTCGCGCTGCCGAGCGGCTACGTGCCGCTGCCGACGTCGCCACCCCACACCCGTCTGCTCATCCGGGCACCGCCTCGATCCGTTCGAGGTGCCCGGCCCGCTGCGTTAGACGATCTCCATTTCACGCACTCGGTGATAGATCCGCTTGACGCCCTACGCTGAGCGTGGCAGAAAGCTCCTCGTTCGGCAGCTGCTTCCGAACGATGACAACTTGATGCGGGGTGGAGCAGCCTGGTAGCTCGTCGGGCTCATAACCCGAAGGTCGCAGGTTCAAATCCTGCCCCCGCTACTCGAATTTGCGAGACAACTTGCAAGGTTGAACGACCCGGTCACCGAAAGGTGCCCGGGTTTTTCTCCTTTCGGGCTCGGCGTCACCGTCAACGGCGACATGGTGCGGGCCAGCGCCTCGCGGCCCCGCTCCGGCGCCTCGCTGGCCACCACGTTCAGGAACTTCGCGAGCGACGCCTTGATGGCGGCGGCGTCCGGGATCACCCGCGGCGTCGCCGGCTCCGCCTGTGCGGTCATGACGGCCTGGAGGCGGCGGACCTCGGTCTTGTCGGCCTCCCGCTGGCGGCGCAGCTCGAGGTCATCGGGCATCTCGACGATCAGCCGGGTCGCGTTCTGGACCCGCTGCTGGGCGGCGCGAAGCTGCTGCTCGAAGTCGACCGGCTTGGCGGCCTTGGAGCGCTCGCCGACCCGCCGCTTGAACGCGTTGGCGAAGATCTCCTGCACCTCGGGCGACGCCAAGGTGTCCCGCAGGGCGTCGATCAAGGCGGCGGTGACCTTCTTCTCCGAGACGGTGGTCGCGTTCGCGCAGATCGCCGTACCTCGAGACCGGTGCGTGGTGCAGCCGAAGTTGGCGTAACGCACGCCGGCCTTGGTCTTCTGCGAGCAGATGGACATCGGCCCGCCGCACTCCCCACAGCGCAGCAGGCCCGACACCAGGTACGGCCTCGCT
>JAPLLF010001180.1 GCA_026387715.1 Pseudomonadota bacterium | reverse complement strand
TCGCCCAGGCCCAGGACGCGGGAGCCGTCGGTGAGGACGATCGCGCCGCGGTCGTCGAACTCGAGGTGGCGATCGCCCGGGGCGATCAGCACCGTGCCGGGCATCGGCCGATCGCCGTGCCGGGCCTCGTGGACGCCGACGCGGCTCACCGCGTTGAGCCGCTCGGCGAGCGCGGCGGTGAAGTGCGCGGGCATGTGCTGCACGATCACGACCGCGACGCGCAGGTCCGCGGGCAGGGCGGGCACGACCTCCGAGAGCGCCGCCGGGCCGCCCGTCGAGATCGCGATGATCGCCAGGCGCGGTAGCGCGCCGGCCGACGCTGGCGGCGCGATGGAGTGGGACGACGCGCGGGAGGAGGTCGCGGGTGGGATCGACGTGGAGCTCGGGCGTGCGCTGGAGCTGAGCGGCGCGGGCGCGCGCGGGCGGGTGAGGGCCGCGGCCTGGAGCTTCTTCGCGAGCTCGACGGCGATCTTCGACAGGTCGACCGACACCTCGCCCGACGGCTTCGCCACGAAGTCGACCGCGCCGGCCGCGAGCGCGTCGAACGTCTCCCGCGCGCCCTGCTTGGTGTGGGCCGAGAACATCACCACCGGCGTCGGGCGCACGGCCATCAGCGCGCGCACGGTCTCGGCGCCGTTCATCCCGGGCATGTTGAAGTCCATCGTGATGACGTCGGGCTTGAGCCGGGAGACCTGCTCGAGGCAGTCCTTGCCGTCCTTCGCCTGGCCGACGACCTCGAACCCGGGCTGGGCGCCCAGCGTCTTGGCGATCGCGGCCCGCATGAACATCGAATCGTCGACGATCAGGACCCGGAGCTTCTTGGTGCCAACCATGATCAAACTTCTTCCCCGGTCGCGATCGCTTCCGCGACGTAGCCGGTCACCGGAACCGCGACGCCCTTGAGCTGGAGGCCCTCGAGCGCCGTGAACGTGCCGCGATCACCGATCGCGTCGACGGTCGACTTGCTGACGAGCACGCGGCCGGGCGGGCACTTGGCCTCGTAGCGGTTCGCCTGGTTCACGGTGTCGCCGATCACCGTGTAGTCGCGCCGCACGACCTTGCTGCCGAGATCGCCGCGCACGACGGGCCCGGTGTTGACGCCGATGCGCATGGCGAGCTCGATCGGGCGACCCTGGTTGAAGAACGGCATCGCCGTCTGCATCGCGAGCGCCGCGCGCACCGCGCGGACCGCCGGCGGCTCCTTGCCGCGCTGCTCGTCGAAGATCGCCATGATCGCGTCGCCGATGAACTTGTCGATGTCGCCGCCGTGCTCCTTGACGATCGGACACATCACGTCGAAGTAGTCGTTGAGCAGCGAGATCAGCTCGGGCGGCGTCAGCTTCGACGACATCGGCGTGAAGCCGACGAGATCCGAGAACATCACCGCGACCACGCACTCGTCGGCCCGGAACGCGAGCGATTCGCCTGACGCCGCGCGCTCCTCGGCGGCGTGGCGCGCACCCTCGGAGATGAACAGCGAGCTCGCCTCCTTGTAGGCCATGAGCCGGCGCTCCGCGAGCGTGCGCTCGACGAGCGCCACGCACTTGTCCTGCGAGAACGGCTTGACGAGGTAGGCCGACGCGCCGACCGCGCGCATCTGCGCCATGTCGCGCTTGGTGTCGCGCGCGGTCAACATGATCACCGGGATCTGGCGGAGCTCGGGATCGCGGCGGAGCGCGTGGACCAGCTCGAAGCCGGTCATGTTCGGCATCTCGTAGTCCGACACGACGAGCGCGGGCTTGATCTGCTGGGCCTTGTACAGCGCGATGGCGCCGTCCTCGGCGGTGGTGACCTCGAAGCCCTGGCGCGCGAGGCAGTCGCCGACGTAGTGGCGCTGCGCCGGCGAGTCGTCGACGACGAGGATGCGCTCGCGCGACGCCGGCAGCGAGCCGAGCACCAGGGCGCGGACGCGCGTCGACAGCTCCTCGGGGACCACCGGCTTGACGAGGTAGTCGTCGGCCCCCGCGTCGAAGCCGCGCTCGAGATCGGTCGCCTCACCGAGCGAGCTGCAGATCAGGACGGGCAGGTGGGCGGTCTCGGGCGCGCTCTTGAGCGCCTTGCACAGCCCGTAGCCGTCGAGCTTCGGCATCTCGACGTCGGTGATCACGAGGTCGGGGCGTCGCTCCTGCGCGAGCCGCAGCGCCTCCTCGCCGTCGAGCGCGGAGATCACGAGGTAGCCATCCTCCTCGAGGATCGGCACCGTGTGGCGGTGGATGAGCGGGGAGTCATCGGCGAGCAGGAT
>JAPLLF010000682.1 GCA_026387715.1 Pseudomonadota bacterium | reverse complement strand
GGGTTCGTCGGCGTCGGCTCCTTCACCGGTGCCGGCCGCGGCGGGTTCTTGACCATCGTGGGCAGCGTCGCGGGCTCGTTCGTGGCCGGCGGGGTGGTGGTCGTGGTGGGCTGGTCCGACGGCTGCGTGGTCGGCGGTGCGCCACCGGGGGCCTGGTAGCCGGGCTCGCTGCTGGCGGTGTGCGGCGGCGGCTGGCTCGAGCCGGAGTGCACCACGCACGCGGGTAACGTGGCGAGCGTGAGCACGAAGGGATTGGCAAACGAACGACGAGGCAAGCGACCCATGGGACGCGTAATCTAGCCGAACATGCGCGTTCTTGCCGGTGTTGTGATCCTCCTGTGTGCGGTCGGTCTCGGTCTCGCCCATGGCGACACGCTCACGCCCGACGATCTCGCGCGCAAGAACGAGAAGGGCTACGTCACCGGCCTGCCGCTGTTCGCGTACTCGACGGACATCGGGGTCGGGGCACGCGCCTACTACTTCTGGAACGGCACCAGGGGCGATCCCCGGTTCGCGCGCACGCCCTACCTGCATCGGCTGTTCGTGCAGGGCTTCGTCACGACGCACGGCCTGCAGTTCCACTGGCTCGACTACGACGCGCCGCGGATCCTCGACTCGCCGTATCGCATCCGCAGCCAGGCGATCTACCTGCGCAACATCAGCGCCAACTACTTCGGCACCGGCAGCAAGCCGGTCGAGCGCGACCTCCACTTCACGGGCTCGACGAAGAGCTACGACAACTTCGACGACTACCACGACGATCAGCAGCAGCTCACGCCGTTCGGCCAGACCTACTCGAAGTACGACCAGTACGATCTGCTCCGCCCGATCTTCGTCGCGAGCATCGAGCGGTCGTTCCTCGACGACAAGATCCGCGTGCTCGGTGGCATCGGCGTGTCGTGGGCGCGGATCTACGACTACTCCGGCAAGGCGGCCGACGCCCGCGACGCCGCCGGCAAGGCGGTCGTCGTCCCCGAGGCCCAGACCCGCCTCGCCGAGGACTGCGCGATGGTCGATCCAGTGATCCGCGGCTGCAAGGGCGGCTGGGATAACTACCTGCGGTTCGGCGTGTCGTACGACACGCGCGACTACGAGCCCGATCCGAACAGCGGCTGGTACGCCGACCTCGCCGTCGACGCGAGCACCAAGGGGCTCGGCTCGGACTACGACTACGTCCGCGCGCTCGCCGCGGTGCGGCGCTACTGGACGCCGGATCCGGCGGCCGACGTCGTGCTCGCCGGGCGCGCGCTCCTGCAGGTGCAGACCAAGGACGTGCCGTTCTTCAGCATGAACACCCTGCCGTTCACGGAGGATCCACGGACCGGCCTGGGCGGGCATCGCACGCTGCGTGGCTTCAAGCAGGATCGCTTCGTCGGGCGCGCGATGAGCTCGTTCAACGCCGAGGTGCGGTGGACGTTCACGCGCTTCAAGGTGCGGACGCAGAAGTTCGGGCTCATCGTCGCGCCGTTCCTCGACACCGGGCGCAGCTGGGACTCGCCCGAAGGACGCGGGCCTGTACGTCAACTTCGGCCACATCTTCTGAGCCAGCTTCTGCGTCAGCGACGGTGGCGTTCGCTGCGCGTCACCATCGTCTTGGGCAGCGTGCCGTCGGTCTCCAGCGCGCGGATCTCGTCGCCGAGCGCGCGCAGCTCGGCGAGCCGCGGCGGATCCTCGCGGTAGTGATCGACCAGCTCGCCGTACAGCTCGCGCACGTCGTCGGGCTCGAGCGGCGCGGCCTCCTCGCGCAGGCCCGCCGCCTCGGCGAGGGTCGAGCAGCGCGCGATGATCGACTGGAGGCGCTCCGCGGGCGTCACTCCAGGAACGTAGCACGCGCGATCCTCCCCTGGCGGGCGCAGATAACCTCGGCGAAGAAGCCACCCGGGATCGATTTCTGCGACGGCGCACGCTTCACCGTGGCCGGGCCTCACGCTATATCACCGCCGTCGTATGAGCCTAGTCGTCCTCGATGAGGTCACGCTGTTCTTCGCGGATCGCTTGATCTTCGATGCCGCGAGCCTGCGCCTCTCCCACGGCGACCGCGTCGGCTTGATCGGCCCGAACGGCTCGGGCAAGACCACGCTCCTCAAGATCATCGTCGGCGATCAGGAGGTCGACGACGGCAAGGTCACCCGCGCGAACGGCGTGCGCGTCGGCTGGCTCCCTCAGGATATCTCGATCTCCGGGGGCCGCACGCTGATCGACATGATCCTGTCGAGCGTGCCGGGTCGCACCGAGCTCGATCGCCGCCTCGCCAGCACCGAGGCCGCGCTCGAGGCCGCGACCGCCGAGGGGTCGACCTCCGACGACGACACCATCATGGAGCTCGCGGCCGAGGTCGGCGAGCTGCACGAGCAGATCGATCACTTCGAGCGGTTCTTCGGCGAGCACGAGGCGCTCGCGATCCTCGCCGGCCTCGGCTTCGCCAACGGCGAAGAGCATCGGGACATCGGCGAGTTCTCGGGCGGCTGGAAGATGCGCGCGGTGCTCGCGGGCCTGTTGTTCCAGCGCCCGGACGTCCTCCTGCTCGACGAACCGACGAACCACCTCGACATGCCGTCGGTCGCGTGGTTCTCGTCGTTCCTCAAGGCGTGGAAGGGCTGCTTCGTCCTGATCTCGCATGATCGCGACTTCCTCAACGAGCAGATCACGCGCGTCGTGTCGCTCGAGCTCGAGGGCATCCGCAGCTACCCGGGCAACTACGAGAAGTACGTCGAGCAGCGCGCGGAGGAGGAGACGATCCTCGAGGGTCGCGCGAGCAACCTCGCGCGCGAGCGCGAGCGCCTCACCACGTTCATCAACCGCTTCCGCGCGCAGGCCAACAAGGCCAAGGCCGTGCAGTCGCGCGTGAAGTTCCTCGAGAAGATGGACACCGTGGAGACCTACGGGAAGCGGGGCGTGATGCGCTTCTCGTTCCCGCCGACCGCGCGGTGCGCGGCCGACATCGTCAAGGTCGAGAAGCTCCAGAAGGCGTACGGCGATCACGTGATCTTCCCGAAGCCGGGCGTCGAGCTCACCGTCCGACGCGGCGAGAAGATCGGCATCATCGGCGTCAACGGCGCGGGCAAGACGACGCTCCTGCGGATGATGGCGGGCGAGATTCCCTACGACGGCGGGACGATCAAGTTCGGCAGCGGCGTCGAGGTCGGCTACTACGCGCAGCACCACGCCGAGACGCTCGATCTGACGTCGACCGTGCTCGAGGTCGTGCAGCGCAAGTCCCCCGAGACGTCCCCGGCGCGCGTGCGCTCGATCCTCGGCGCGTTCATGTTCTCGGGCGACGACGTCGACAAGCCGGTGAAGGTGCTGTCGGGTGGCGAGAAGGCGCGCGTCGCCCTCGCGCGGCTGCTCGTCTAGCCGGGCAACCTCCTCCTCATGGACGAGCCGACCAACCACCTCGATCTCGCGTCGTCCGAGGCGCTCGCGCAGTCGCTCAGCACCTACGACGGCACGCTGGTGTTCGTGAGCCACAACCGGAGCCTGATCCGCACGCTCGCGACCCGGATCTGGAACGTCGAGGATCAGCGCGTCGAGACGTATCCCGGATCTCTCGACGAGTACCTGTACTCGATGTCGGAGCGCCGCATCGCCGTCGCCGCGACCGACGGCAAGGCCGGCCGGGACGATCGCAAGATGCCGGGCAAGGCGTCGCCGGCGCCCGCCGGCAAGAAGCCGGCCGTCGTCGTGGTCGCGCCGGTCGTGAGCGCCGAGGACGAGAAGCTGCGCAAGCGGCGCGAGGCCGAGCAACGGCAGAAGAAGAGCTCCAAGCTCGGCCCGCTCGAGAAGCTGGTCGCGCAGCTCGAGGAGCGCATCGGCGTGTTCGAGGCCGAGCAGAAGACGCGCTCCGCCGAGCTGGCGGATCCGTCGGTCTACGCCGACGCACCCCGGCGCAACAAGCTCCTCGCGGACTACCAGACCACGCAGACCAAGCTCGACGAGCTGGTCCCTCGCTGGGAGGCCACGATGGCCGAGCTCGAGACCGCGAAAGCCGCGCTCGACTCCTGAGACGGTGCCGCGCTGCTCGGGTACACTCGAGGGTGTGGCAGACCTGAGCGGCCAGACCATCGACGGCAAGTACCAGCTCACCGAGATCGCCGGCGAAGGCGGCATGGCCACGGTCTACAAAGGGTTCGTGCGTGGGGCGGCCGGGTTTCAACGGGCCGTGGCGGTCAAGCACATCCGTCCCGAGTACCGCGCGCTCAAGAACTACATCGACATGTTCATCGAGGAGGCGCGCGTCGGCAGCGAGCTCGCGCACCCCAACATCGTCCAGGTCCACGACTTCTGCAGCGAGAACGGCAGCTACTACCTGGTGATGGAGTGGGTCGACGGCATCGACCTCGGCGCGTTCGCCAAGGCGTACGTCGACAGCGGTCGCCAGGTGCCGTGGGCGCTCGCGGTCGCCGTCGGCATCGGCACGCTGCGCGGGCTCGGGGCGGCGCACGACCGGGTGGGGCCCAACGGCCAGCCCGCGCCGATCATCCATCGCGACGTGTCGCCGCACAACGTGCTGCTCGGCATCAACGGCGTCGTGAAGCTCTCCGACTTCGGCCTCGCGCGCGCGCGCGATCGCGCGGCGAGCCTCACCGCGCCGGGCACCGTGAAGGGCAAGCTCAGCTACCTCGCGCCCGAGGTCACGTTCGGCAAGGCCAACACCGTGCAGTCGGATCTGTTCGGCGTCGGCAACATCCTGTGGGAGACGCTGTCCGGCGAGCGGATCTTCGACGGCAAGACCGACGTGGAGATCTTCAAGAAGATCCGCCTGTGCAACATCGCGCCGATCATCGAGAAGCGCCCCGACGTGCCGCCAGGGCTGTCGGCCGTGCTCGAGACCGCGCTGGCCGCGGACCCCGGCAATCGCTACGCGACCGCCGAGGAGTTCGCGCACGCGCTCGGTCAGATCATGAAGCAGGCGGTCGGCATCAACGCGGCGACCGCGCTCGGCGCCGCCGTGGCCGACGCGCGGCAGCGGTTGACCGAGAAGCCCGGCGACGGGCAGCTCACCCAGGACAAGTCGATCGAGATCGACTTCTCGCGCGCCGACGAGCCGATCCCGCTCACCCAGGTGAAGCGGTCGCCGGTCGACTCGAACATGATGACCGAACCAAACATCCGCCCGAAGAAGTGAGCGGAGCGAACGAGTCCGGCTTTCGCCGGAATGGGTGAGCGCAGCGAACAAGTAGGCGAGGCGGTCACTTGGCGTGCGTGATCGCGATGCGCGTCACGTTCGTGAGCCGGGGCTTGTTCGTGTCGCCCGGGCGACGGAGCCGGCCGCCCTGGCCGTGGAACCGCGGGAACGGATCCTTCGGGTTCACCGCCGACACGATGAGGTCACCTCGGCGGGTGAGGAACAGCACGGGTTCGAAGCCGTCGGTCATCGGGTGGGTGAACGTCACCGACGCGCCCTCGGCGTCGAACGCGGCGACCACGGTACCCGTCGGCGCGGCCTCGGCGACCAGCGTCGGGAGGAGCCACGCCTTGTGCTCGGGGTCGGTGAAGTCCGGGGTCTTGCCGTGGAGCGTCTCGGCGGTGATCGCGGTGCCGAGCACGCCGTCGACCTGCACCGTGATCGCGAGGCCGGTCGGGATCTCGACGAGGGCTGGTGGCTCGGGGGTCGACCACTGCTTGGCCTCGCTCTCGCTGCTCGCGCGGCCACACCCCGTGATGATGATCATCATCGCCGCCGGGACCGCCAGGACCGTACGCACCATCTCGCCGAGTGTAGCATCCGGCCCTTTACTGCAACGAGACGCTACGGCAGGGTGACGCCCGATGGCTGGCGAAGACGACGGCACCGACGGCACCGACGGCACCG
>JAPLLF010001199.1 GCA_026387715.1 Pseudomonadota bacterium | reverse complement strand
GAGCGCCGTGCGCGCCGACTCGTCGTCGCCCGCGCGGATCGCGACCATCGCGCGGCGCTCCCACTCGGTCGCCTTGGCGCGGTGCTTCTCGACGTCGGCCTGCAGGAGCTTGGCGGTCGCCTTGTACGAGACGAGCTCGGCGAGCGCCTTCTTCTTGCCGTCCTCGAGCTCGAGGATCGCCATCTCGATCTCTTTCTCCGGATCGATCGCCTTGTCGAGCGCGGCGTTGGCCTTGCTCGAGATGCCGCTCTTGATCTTCCCGAAGATGCCCATGGCTGTCTTTTAGCTCAATCCTTGCCCAGACCGTACTTGCGGTAGCGCTGGCGGAACTGATCGTAGGTGATGCCGAGGAGCGCGGCGGCTTCCTTCTGCTTGAACCGCGTGCGCTCCAGGGCGTCGCGACACAGGTGCGCCTCGTACGCGTCGACGCGCTGGTCGAGCGGCTGCCGGCTGTCGTCGACGTAGCCCGCGTTCTTTCCGAGGCTCGCGACGCCCGCCTCGGGCGGCAATGCCCCCTCGACGTCGGCGGCGCCGAGCACGTCGGTGGTCGCCATGTACGCCGCGCGCTCGACGATGTTCTTGAGCTCGCGGACGTTGCCGGGATAATCGTACTGAGCGAATCGATCGAGCGCGTCGGCGCTGATCTCCTTGACCGTGATGCCCGCGACCTCCTGGCGAAACCGCGCGAGGAAGTGCACGGCGAGGATCGGCACGTCCTCGAGCCGCTGCGCGAGCGACGGCAGCTGGATCGTCTCGAACGCGAGCCGATCGTAGAGATCGGGGCGGAACTTGCCCTCGGCCATCGCGGCCTTGAGATCGGCGTTGGTCGCGGCGATCACGCGCACGTTGACCTGGATCGACTCGCTGCCGGCGACGCGCTCGAACCGCTGGTACTCGAGGACGCGCAAGATCTTCGCCTGGAACTCGAGCGACATGTTCCCGATCTCGTCGAGGAACAGCGTGCCGCCATCGGCGAGCTCGAACTTGCCTTCCTTCTGCTTGGTCGCGCCGGTGAACGCGCCCTCCTCGTGCCCGAACAGCTCGGACTCGAGCAACGACTCGGCGACCGCGGCGCAGTTGATCGTGATGTACGGCTCGCTGGCGCGCGGCGACAGCGTGTGGATCGCGCGGGCGACGAGCTCCTTGCCGGTGCCCCGCGGCCCGAGCACGAGCACCGGGCGCGGCAGCGGCGCGACGCGCTCGATCTTCGTCATCACGGTCCGGATCGACTGCGAGTCCCCGACGATCTGCCAGCGCCGCCCCGCGGCCTTGCGCAGCCGCTCGTTGGTCGCGCGCAGCTCGCGGTTCTCGTCCTCGAGCCGCTTGCGATCGAGCGCGTGCTGCAGGATGCGCTCGACCTTCTCGACGGAGATCTCGAGCTTGTCCTCGAGGTATGGATCCTTCGTGATGAAGTCGACGGCGCCCGCCTTCACCGCGACGACCGCGTCGTCGATCGTGCCGTGGCCGGTGAGGATGATGATCGGCATCTCCGGATGGCCCTGGCGGATCGACCGACAGATCTCGATGCCGGTGCGGCGGTTCGGCCCGAGATCGAGATCGAGCACGACGAGGTCCGCGTCGTTGCCGCCGCCGAGCCACGCGATCGCGTCCTCGCCGTCGTCGAACCCGACGACGTTACTGCCGCGCGCGCGGAACACGTCGCCGAGGAGGCGCCGGACCTCCGCCTGATCGTCCGGGGCCGGTATCGGCGATGACGAGCTCGACGAGCGGCGCGCTCGACCCGGTCGGTGCGACGATCGCACGGGCGCGAAAGTGCACCTCGCCGGCGCTCGCGCCGGGCTCGAGCGCGACCGACGCGCACGCCTCGGCCGCGTTGGACACCACGTTGAGCAGCGCCTCGCGGAGCAGCATGCGATCGCCGCGGATGTCGGGAAGCCCGGCCGCGTGCTCGAGGACGATCTGCACCTGCTGCGTGCGCGCCTGCGCGGCGATCACGACCTCGTGCAGGAGCGGCGCGACGGGCACCAGCTCGATCGTCGGCGTCGGCGCCTGCAGCGAGCGCAGGTAGTGCGCCCACTCCTCGTACAGCGCGGTGACGTCCTTCTCGAGATCCTTGAGCCGGTCGTGCAGATCGCCGTCGCCGGCGAGCTTGCGCGCCGAGCGCGTGCGCGAGCCGATGATGCCGAGGAGGTTCTTCACGCGATGGCCGTGCGCGTAGACGCCCGCGAGCACGTCGTGTCGCGCGACCTCCGCCGTCGCGGTCACCAGCCGGGGTGCGACGCTACCTGCGGCGCTGCCGGCCCCGGGATTCGCGGCGTCGAGCAGCCGGCCGACGATCACGCCGAGCGACGGCGACTGCGCGTCGAGCATGCGCGCGGCGTTGCGCCACGCGAGCCCGTGGTTCGCGTCGATCCGGAGCGCGCGCTCGATCTCGCGGATCGCGCCGTCCTGATCCCCGCGATCGAGCATCAGGATGGCGAGCTTGCACGCCGCGCCGGTGTGGCCCGGCTGGAACGACAGGCCGCGGCGGTACGACGCCTCGGCGCGATCGCGCGTCGCCGGATCGTCCTCGCACAGCGACGCGTGGAGGAACGCGAGCCGCGCGCGATCGATCGACGCCAGCGTCGGATCGGTGGTCGCGGCGAGCACGAGCCGATCGAGATCGGCGAGCAGCGCGCCGCGATCGGCTGG
>JAPLLF010000927.1 GCA_026387715.1 Pseudomonadota bacterium | reverse complement strand
ACGCGCGCCAGATCGCGGCGATGGCCGACGTGTGCGTGCTCGCGCGGAGCGGCGCGCTGACCTGCTGGCGAACAGGACACCTGCACTCGAAGCCGCTCGGCAAGGTCGAGCCGATCACCCTCGAGACCTCCCCGGTCACCGACATCGTCGAGCTCGCGCTGGGCTCGGGCAGCACGTGCGCGCGGATCAAGGACGGCACCGTGCGCTGCTGGGGCCGCAACGAGATCGGCCAGGGCGGCAACGGTGGCAAGCAGGACAGCCCGGTCGCGGTGCCGGTGACGGGCCTCGTCGGCGTGCTGCAGCTCGCTGGCAGCGCGTACGCCTCGTGCGCGGTGCGCCCGGATCACACGGCGGCGTGCTGGGGCTACAACCACGTCGGCGAGCTCGGCGACGGCACCAAGACGACGCGCCTGGTGCCGACCACGATCCCCAAGCTCGCGGACGTGTCGCAGATCGCGCTCGGTGATGCGCACGGTTGTGCGCTGACGAAGGGCACCGTGCGCTGCTGGGGCAGCAACGACTACGGCCAGCTCGGTGATGGCACCACGAAGGTGCACCTCGCTCACGCCCCGGTGAAAGCGGTCACCGACGCGGTCGCGCTCGTCGCCGGCGCCGGTGGAACGTGCGCGATCGACAAGGCGGCGCGCCTGTGGTGCTGGGGCGCGATCGCGCCGGGGCTCAAGACCCGCGCCACGCCCGCGGTGCTGCTCGAGGACGTGGCCCAGGTCTCGCTCGGCGGCGATCACGGCTGCGCGCTGCTGAAGGACGGCACCGTCCAGTGCTGGGGCGGCAACGGTTCGGGCCAGCTCGGCGATGGCAGCAAGGCGATCCATCGCGACAAGCCGGGCCCCGTGAAGCTCTGATCAGTCGAACTTCTTCATGTAGTTCACGAACGCGTCGATGGGCTTGATGATGACGTTGCCGCCGATGACCGCGTACGGCAACTCGATGACCTTGCCCTTGTGCCACCACCACAGCTGCGGCGAGATCTTCTGCGCGGAGCTCGCGTAGAGCTCCTCGACGTGTTCGACGATCTCGACGGAGGCCTCGTTCCACTTCCCGTCGAGGATCCGGTGATACACGACCGTCCCGGCGTTCGGCGCGGCGACGAGCATCCCGTGCGGCGCACCGCCCTCGGCGAGCAGGAGGTTGGCGTACGGCAACAGGCCCGCGGTGAACGAGGTGTTGCCGAACGCGAGGTTGATCTCGAAGCCCTCGTGCTCGAGGATGTGCGTGCGGACGTCGCTGACCTCGCGCGTCCGCTTCGCCGCGAGCTTGGCGAGCTCGCTCGCGGTCCGGTTCCACGAGCGCGCGTGCTCGATCGGCACGGCGATCGGCTCGAGGTCGTCGACGTCGGCGTAGTGGACGACGATCGAGAGCCCCGGCGCGACGCGGACGTGCACGCTCGGCTCGTCGGTGAGCTCGTAGGCGACGAGCGCGACGCGCAGGTGGTCCTGGGCGGCCTTGAAGCTCTTGCCGAACGCCACGATGCGGGGATCCGTGCGCGGATCCGGCTTGCGCTTCGCCGTGGTCAGCCGATCGCGCAGGCCGTCGAGGGAGGCGTCCCATGCAGCCTGGCGCTCCGCCTCCTCGCCGCGCCAGTGCGTCGCGAGCGCCGAGCTCGCGCGGAGCTTCGCGAGCACGTCGAGCGCGGTCGCGCGCAGCGCCTCGTCGGGCTGCGGATGCAGCTCGCGCATCCACGCGTGGACGAGCGGCTCGAGATCGGCGTCGCCGCCGTGCAGGTACGTCACGCACTCGACCGCGAGCACGCCGGCCTGGCACTGCGCGATCGTCGCGTCGGGCGCGATCGCGGCGTCGAGCGCCGCGCGGATGTGACCGGCGACCTCGGTCCCGTCGCCGATCATCGCGACCCACTCCATCGGACCCACGTCGTGTTCGGCTCCGGTAGCCCAGGCGCGCTGCATGGCGATACGGTATCAGGCTCCAGCGCCGGGACGTGCCGCCAGGACGCAGCGCCGCGACGCAAACGGCGCCCTCCAGATCACCGATCCGTGGCGCTCGGTTCGGCGCCGAGGATCGCGAGGGCCTTGACCATGGCCTCGCGCCTGCGCGTGAACGGACCGGTGAGCCCGTTCACCAGGCGTCGCCGCCCCTCGGGGCCGGCGCGCTTGACGCCGAGCTTGGCGATGCCGAACGCCGCGTTGATCTGGGCGTTCTGGGCCTCGCCATCGAACGCGGCGAACAGCAGGTCGCGGGCGTCTGGCAACGCGCAGATCAGCTCGGAGATCCGCATGCCATGGACCTCGTCCGAGGTCTCGAGCCCGGCGATCAGGGCAGCCTCGACCTTGGTCTTGCGGGCGGCGAGCACGGCCCGGCAGGCCTCGGCCACGCCGACCTCCCCGCGGAGGCCGGCGACCAGGTACGGCGCCGCGACGACGACCGCGTCATCGCCGAGCTTGTCGAGCGCACGCGCGGCCGCGATGCGCACGCGATCGTCGTCATCGCGAAGCAGCGCGCCGATCGTGATCGCGAACGCCGAGGCCGCGGGGCCGAGCGTCCCGAGCGCCGTCACCGCGTTCGCGCGCACGACCGCGCGGCCGTCCCGCACGAACGCGAGCAGGGCGTCGGCGTGGAGCTTGGCAGATCCGGAGAACGCGGTGGCGTCGAGGAGCGTGCCCTCGAAGCCGGCGACCTCGGGGAGCGCTGGCCCGGTGGGCGGGCCATCGATCGCCTGCAACGTGGCGTGCGCGTGGGCGCGGGTCTGTAACGAGTCGCTCACGCGGGCCCGCTCGAGCACGGCCCGGCCCTTGCCGAGGCGGTCCTTGCCGAGCATCACGAACCCGCGGGCGGCGTTGGGCTGAGCGCTCGGGCGGCCGAACGCCTCGCAGAGGATGTCGAGCGCCGCGGGCCGCGCGCACACGAGCTCGCAGAGGTGCTGCGCGTGCCGCGCGTCCGCGGTGTCGAGGCCGCGCGCGAGCGCCTCGTCGATCGCGGGGTGCGCCCGCGTCCGCAACATCCCGGCGAGCTGGGCCTCGAACCCCGCCTCGGCATCGCCCATCGCCCGGACCAGCGCGGGCGCGCAGGCGGCGACCGCGGCGTCGCCGAGGCGATCGAGCGCGCGCGCGGTCGCGATCCGGACCTCCGCGACGTCATCGCGGAGGCCCACCGCGAGGGCGTCGGTTAGCGTCAGTGCCTCGGCCCCGAGCGTCCCCAGCCCGAGCGCCGCGTTCGCGCGTACGACCGCGCGCGCGTCCGCCAGATGTGGCGCGAGGCCCGCGACAGTGGCGGCGCCGAGCACCGCCTTGGCCCTGGCGAGCTCGTCGTCGGTGAGCAGGCGCTCGTCGAAGCCCTCGATCGCGATGGCCACCGGCGCGCGCGCGGGTCTTGGATCGAGCTGGGCGATGGCCTTCGCCACGGCGACGCGCAGGCGCGCGTTGCCGCCGGTCGTCGCGGTGAGCAGCGCCTGCAAGCCAGCGCCGGCGCGCGCCTTGCCGAGCGCGCCGAGCCCGAGCGCCGCGTTGACTCGAACATCCACCGAGAGGCTGGAGAGCGCCTCTCGGAGCATGCGCGGTCCGTCCGCGAGCCGCCCGAGCAGCGCCGCGACGCGCGCGCCGTGGGGCTCGCGCGGAGCCTCGAGCCCGTCGACGAGCGCCGGCGCCGCGACCTCACCGAGGTCCGCCAGCGACGTCTCGGCCGCCGCGATCACCGCTGGATCGGCATCGCCGAGCGCGCGCACGAGCGCGGGGGCCGCGACCACCGCGCCCGCGCCGAGCTTGCCGAGCGCGCGGACGGCCTCGACGCGGACGGTGACCTCGGCGTCACGCGTGAGCACCGCGAGCGCGCTCGCGCTCGCGCCGGCGCCCTGGAGCGCGAGGATTGCCACCGCGTTGAGCCGCGCGTAGAGGCGAGGATTGCCGAGCGCGCGGAGCAGCTCGTCGAGCGGTGCGATCCCCGCTGCCGCGCGCAGCTCGGCTGGCGTCATCGCTCGCAGCTCGAGATCTGGGACCGCCGCCGGCGTGGCCCCACTCGCCTTGTGTCGCGCCACCACCGCGGCCTGCAGTCGCTGGGTCAACGTCGAGATCGCGCGCTGCGCGGCGGCGCGCACGTCGGACACCCCGTCCTCACGTGCGACGTGGCGCAGCACCTCGAGCGTGCTGCCCTGGTCGAGCTCCACGAGCTGGGAGATCCCTCGCATCGCGTTGATGCGCACGCGCGTCCGCGCATCGCGGGCGGCCACCCGGAGTAGGTTCAGGCCCGCCACGCCTCGCCGCGCGCAGGCTCGCGCGACCGTGTCGACGGCGACCTCGTCGGCGGTGTCGAGCGCGTTCACCAGCTCGGCGTCGGCTTGACCGATGAGCTCGGAGAACATGTCCGCGATGGTCTCGATGACCTCGCGGCGCGCGCCGTCGAGGGCGGCGGCGATCGCGACCAGGTTGCCGCGTTGCGCACGGCCGAGGTGGACGAACGCTTCGGCCGCCGCGAGCGCGACCTCTGGATCTCCGTCGCGCAGGAACGGCACGAGCTCGGCGCCGGGGTGCCCGAGCGCCGCCAGCCCCAGCGCCGCGTTCACGCGGATCCACCCGCGCCCATCGCCGAGCTGCTGGATGAGGTCGCCGGCGTCGAGGCTCGCCTTGCCCGCGATCAGCTCGTCGTAGGAGAGTCGTCGGTCGCTGAGCGACAGCTTTCCGCCCACGGGTTTCGGGTCGGTCGGTCCGGGTGGATCGAGGTTCGTCATGACGTCAGGCGAACGTAGATCACTCGCGAGCGCTTTTCCATCGCTCGCCTCGCTCGGGCGGATCACAAGCGTCACCGCGAAGTCACGGGGGCGTCGGGACGGCCCGGCGGGCCCTCGATCGCGTGCGCGCCTGGCCGCGCTGGCACGCTGACCGCGGTCGCCGGGGCCAGCTCGATGAACTCGAGCAACTGGTCGCTGGCGACGCAACCAGACGCTACCCGCTACTACACGTTCGCGATCACCCCTCCGACAGGCTGCAAGCTGTCGCTGACCTCGCTGTCCGTCGATGCAAAGGCGTCCGGATGTGGTTGGACCCTCGCCGCGGTGGCGACCAGCGCGGATGGATTCGTCGAGCTCGCTGCGGTCTCGACGACCGCGGCGAGCTCGACGAACCTGGCGGCGACCGGGATGGGGATGATCGAGCTCCGGATCTACGGCTCACCGTCACGGGCGCGATCGAATAGGGCGATCGTGCGACGTCGTTGGATCAGCTTGCGACGAGCGCGTCCCGGCGGGAGATTCTGGAAACCGGGGGCGAGCTGCCGGTGTCGGAGGGCCGTGCGCTGGCTCCCGCTTGCCCTGATCCTCGCGTCGACCCCCGCATCCGCGGAACAGAAGCTGGTCGGGGCGACCGGCCGGCTGGACGGGAAGACCGCGCGGTTGACGGCGCGTTACACGATCCCCGTCA
>JAPLLF010000676.1 GCA_026387715.1 Pseudomonadota bacterium | reverse complement strand
CCAACAGCTTCTGCACCGGCGTGTGCGACGCCGACGGCACCTGCCCCGGCGGCTACCAGTGCCTGCAGACCGGCGCCGCGCCGGTGTGCTGGCCGAGCCCCGACGATGGCGGCGGCTGCTCGACGAGCGGCGATCGCGGCTCGCTCGTGATGCTGCTCGGGCTGGGCGCGGCCCTCACGCTGCGGCGCAAGCGCGCGTGAGGCTCCGCGATTCGCTCCAGCGCGCCGCAGCGCGCCTGGTGATTCCGCTGCTCGCCCGCACGTCACCGTCGACGAGCGACCTCGATCCCGCGGTCGCCGCGGTGCTCCGGCTCCAGCGCCTGATGCGGCTGCCCGACCTCGACACCATGGCGCCGGCGCGCGCGCGCGCGTTCGCCGAGGAGGGCATGGGCTCGCTCGACGTCGACGTCGTCGCGATGGCCAACGTGATCGACACCCACGCGGCGGGGCTGCCCGTGCGGATCTACGTCCCCGTCGATGTCGGCCCGAACTGGATCGTCTACCTGCACGGCGGCGGCGGCGTGATCGGGTCGATCGACGGCTCCGACGCGGTCGTCCGCCTGCTCGCCGATCGCACGCGCTGTCGGGTCGCGTCCGTCGCGTACCGGCTCGGCCCCGAGCACAAGCACCCCGCGGCGATCGACGACGCGTGCGCGGCGTTCGCCGCGCTCGCCGAGCGCGCGGGGCCCACCGCGCGGATCGCCGTCGCGGGCGACAGCTTCGGCGGCTTCCTCGCCGCGCACGTCGACCTCTACACCCGGGACACCGGCCGGCGCCGGCCCGATCTGCAGGTGCTGATCTACCCGCTGGTCGATCTCGAGCTCGCGTTCCCGTCGATCGAGCGCAACGGCCTGGGCTACCTGCTGACCCACAAGCTGATCCTGTGGTTGCGCGAGCACTACCTGCACGCCGACGACGACAAGCGAGCCGGCTCGCCGTGGCACCGCCCGAGCCTCGTGGGCGCGTGCCCCGCGCTGGTCGTCACGGCAGGGTTCGATCCGCTGGTCGACGAGGGCGACGCCTACGCCGCCCGCCTGCGCGCCGACGGCGCCCAGGTCCGCCACCGGCGGTTCGACACCCTCGTCCACGGCTTCCTTTCGATGGGCGGCGCCGTGCCCGCCGCGCGCGCCGCGATCGAGCTGATGTGCGCCGATCTCGCCGAGCTTTTGGCCCAGCCGGCAAACGCTTGATACGCTACCTCCGACCATGGCCGGCGACCACGTCCTGATCGCCCTCGCCGACGTCGGCCACGGCGTGCAACTCGAGGAGACGCTCGCCAGCGCCGGGTTCACCGCGACGTGGACCGCCGCCGCGGCCGATGGGCCGCTGCCCGGGGTCGGCACGCCGAGCGTCGTGCTCGTCGACGCCGATCGGCTCGGCGCGCGCCTCCCCGAGGTCGCCGACGCCTGGCGCGATCAGCCGTCGGTGCCCGGCGTCGTCGCGTTCGGCTCGACGGCGGCGGCGCGCGAGGCCGCCCCCCGCGCGCGCGTCTCGCTGCTGTCGCCGGGCGCGAAGCTCACGACGATCGTCACCGCGATCCGCGAGGCCGCGAAGATGCGGCTCGCGTCGGGCATGCGCTGGCCGGTGATGCGCGCGGCCGTCGGGCTGCCGCCGACCGACGACGACGTACCGGCGTGGCGGCTCACGCTCAGCGCCGCGCGCGGCGTCGACATCGACATCCCGCGCACCGCGCTGCGCTGGCACGTCCACCACTACGTGACGCCGACCGCGCGGCTCGCGCAGCTCCTCGAGGAGCGCATCCTGACGGTGCCCGAGCTCGAGAGCGCGCGGAAGATCGACGGCACGCTGACCGTCCAGAGCACCGTGAAGATCGGGCCGCTCGATCCGATGCAGATGGCCCGCCTGCTGTGGGCGCTGATCTCGGTCGGCGCGCTCGAGGTCTCGCCCGAGATCACCAACGTCGCGACGCCAGGGCGCCGCATGCTGAGCGAGCTGCGCGCCCACCTGCGCGCGCGCACGACCCGGCTCGAGCGCAGCACCTACTACGACGTCCTCGAGATCACGCCGCTCGCCGACTACCCCGAGATCGAGGCCGCGTACGCGCTCGTCGGCCGGCGCTACCACCCCGACGTCGTCAACCGCTACGATCTCGCCGAGGTCGCGCCGCTGGTCGCACCATCGTGGGAGCTCGTCGAGAAGGCGCGCGCGGTGCTGATCGACGATCCCGCGCGCGGCCGCTATCACGACTGGCTGCGCCAGAAGCTCGCCGAGCTCAAGACCACGTGGGCGATCGATCCCAAGGCCGTCCAGGCCGCGAGCGTGGCGTTCACCCGCGGCCAGAAGCTGCTCGGCGAGGGCGACGTCCACCGGGCGATGAGCGAGCTCGCGATGGCGTGCCGACATCACCCCGGGCACCCCGACTACGAGGCGAACCGGGCGTGGGCGCGCTATCGCGTCCAGGTCGCGTCGGGCCGCGATCGCGAGGAGGCCGCGCGCGCCGAGAAGGCGGGCATCGAGGCGACGATGCTCGGCTGCCGGCCGTGGCCGCGCGCGCTCGTCGCGCTCGCGCTGATCTGCGTGGCGGCCGGCGACGCGGACTCGGCGCGCTGGCACCTGTCCGTCGCGCTGTCGATCGATCCGAACGTGCCGGCCGGCGTCCAGCTCGCGACCCGGCTCGGCATGATCCGACGCTGACGATCGCTGCGAACGTTCTGCACGCCATCGAGTCGACGTGGTCCTCCTCGACCTGGACGTTGACGCCTTCGACGTCGACCCCGACGTTGACGCCTTCGACGGCGACGTTGAGGTTGCCCCCATCGTCGACCTTGCACGTTGCTGCTCCCTTCAGGGCCGACCGCGAGAGGATCTGACGCGAAGGGTGCAGACCGGGCACATGGGTGACACCTGCCAAGGCGGGCGCCGGGGGGGCCGGGTCCGCACACGAGGGGTCGAGGTCGACGATGGGCTCAACGTCTACGTCGCCGTTCAAAGCGTCGAGGTTGCGGTCGACGCTCACGTCGAGGTCAACGTCAACCCGCGACGCGAGCGGCCAGCGATCACCCCATCTTGACCCAGAGCTGGAGCACGTCGGTCCCCGCCGAGGTGCGCGACACCCGCGTGAAGCTCGGCGGCAGCGTCCCGCCGAACCCGTGATAGAGCACGACGCGCGTGCCGGCGCGCACGCCCTCGAGCTTGTGGCGCGCCGCGACGACGGACCCCGAGAACGTCGCGGTCTCCTCGGCGAACGGGTTGAACAGGTAGATCGCGTCGTACGCGGCCCAGTCGTGATCGAGCGCATCGCCGACGACGAACGTGGCGTTGCCGATCGCGAGCCGGATCGCCAGCTGCTGCGCGAC
>JAPLLF010000309.1 GCA_026387715.1 Pseudomonadota bacterium | reverse complement strand
CGCACCGGCTCGAGCTCGAGCGCCTCGATCGGCGTGTCGGTCGCCGCCGCGTCGGTCGGGAACCACGCCTGCACGACCAGCGTGCGCGCCCGGGCCGCGTCGGTCACCTCGAAGCGCGTCGTGCCGACAGCGTGCGCGCCCGGCTGCTCGACGGCGACGTCGGGCGGGACCGGATCGTCGCTGCACGCCGCGAGCATCGTCGCCGCCGTCACAAACACCGCCAGCATGCGCGTGGAGCTCATCGCGGTCGATACTATCCGACCCATGGGATGGAACATCGAGGTCGCCTGCATCAAGGGAATCAAGCCGAGCAGCGCGGTCCCCGACGTGTTCGCGTCGACCGACGAGACGGTCGGCTTCGAGGACGCGACCTCCGCGACGCGCGGCTCGGAGCTCTGCGTCGCCAAGATCGGCGCGTGGGTCGTCGTGATCGACGTCGGCTGCCGGCTGTCGCAGAACACCGACTATCTCGCGGCGACCTCGGCGACCGGCGAGCTCTACGTCGTGCGGATCGCGACGGCGCCGCTCGAGCGGCACTACGTCAAGGGCGCGCTCGTGAGCTCGGCGACCGGCCACGCGCCGTGCATGAAGCTCGCGCCGCGCGCGGACTGCGACGGCGAGCTGATCGCGATCGATCTGCTGACCAGGCGCACGGGCCTCAGGTTCCAGCAGGACCTGTGGAACGCGAAGTACACGATCTACGCGCTCGACTGAACGACGGGAACGTAGCCCTACGGCTCGGGATCGACGGACGAGACTTCTTGCCAGCCGCGCCGCGCCGCGACGTTGGCGATCCGCGCCAGCTCGTCGAGCACGGACAGGTCGAGCTTGGTCGCCATCGCCGCGACGACGCGCATGCGCGCCTCGCGCATCGTCCCGGGCCAGGCGCCGATGATCTCGCGATCGTCGCTGCGCAGGGAGTGCACGATCTCGCTCGCCCACGCGGCACCGATCGCCGTCGCGACTTCGTCGAGCTTGCTCACCGGGCCCACCATGACACGAACTGGGCGCGCCGCAGCCGCGTGGGCGGCTATTCGACGGTGACCGTCACGCTCGCCGATCGCCCAAACGTTTCGGGCGCATACATCTCCTCGGCCTTGGCGGGCGCGACCACGAACACGCCCGGCGTGGTCGCGCGCACGGTGTACGCGTAGTGGTGCGTGCCCTCGGGCAGCGACGACGCGAAGCCCTCGGCGCGCTCGTCGCGCAGGTTGGTGTAGTCCCAGCCGTCGGTGACGGCGGCCGCCGCGCGCTCGGCGTTGGCGAGCCGCGTGTTCACCGGCTCGAAGCCGGCCGGCATCGGATCGGCGAGGCCGACGACGTTTCGGCGCGTGGTGTTGAGCACCTCGAGCTGGACCAGCACGCGCGCCCCGAGCTTGACCTTGAGCTGGCCGTTCGGCAGCGCGGTCACGTCGCCCGGGTTGTCGACCCCGGTGTACGAGCGCCGGACGATGAACCCGGCGTCCATCGCCGGCAGGATCGCCTGCCTGGGCGCGTAGGTGATGCCGACGCGGTAGTACATGCGCCCGACGCCCGCCTTGGCGAGCGTGAGGTCGTGCGTCTTGCCGAGGCCGAGCGTCGGCCAGTCGATCGTCACGCGGCCGCGGGCGCTCGAGCGACCGACGAACGCCTGCTCGGCGTACGCGGCCGCGCCGAACCACAGCTTGCCGGTGTAGTTCGGCGTCGCCTTCTCGTACGTGTCGAAGTACTTCCGCATCGCCTGCAGCACGACGAGGTTCTCCTGCGTCGAGATCCAGCGGCCGTGCGCGCGGGCGTCGAGCACGCCGCGCGCGAGCTTCGCGATCACCGCGTGGTCGGGCACCTCGCGGATGAGCGCGTCGAGCGCGAGCGACGTCGTCTTGGTGTTCGAGCCGAACAGCAGCCGCTCGGCCTCGACGAAGCGCGCCACGATCGTCGCGCCCGCGGCCGTCTCGCGCACGCTGCCGAGCACGTCGGCCAGCAGCGTGGCGCGCGCCCGAGCGTAGCGCGGTTGCTTCGCGAGCAGCGCGAGCACGCGGGCCTTGGCGTCGATCGGGTAGGTGCCGAGCGTGGTCGCCGCCGCGTGGAGGCGTTGCGCCTGCGGCTTGACGTCGACGCCCGCGCTCGCGAGCGTCACCAGCGACGCGGCC
>JAPLLF010001242.1 GCA_026387715.1 Pseudomonadota bacterium | reverse complement strand
GGCGCCGAGGAGCTCGCCCAGGGTCGAGGGCTTGCCCTCCATGCCGACCTCGGAGAAGTCCGCCTCGTCGAGGTTGTCCAGGCCGAGCACGCTGCGGGCGCCGAGGTTCCCGCTCGTCGAGGTCGGCCGCGGCTGCGTCGGCACCACGAGAGGCGCCACGGAAGGCAGTGGGGTCTGGCGCGTGTCGTCGGGGATCTCGAGCTCCGGGAGATCGCGATCGAACGTGGCGTTCAGATCGTCTTGATCATCCGCCTCGTCGGCTCGCTGATCATCGCCCTGATCGGTGCCGTGCTCACCGAGGTGCGGCTGAACACCCGCCAGCTCGACGTCGATGCTCGCCGCGCCATCGAAGTCCTCGATCGCCCCGTCGAGGGTCAGCTGCGCTTCGAGCTCCGGTGGATCGATGGGCTCGTCGTGGTCGGGGAGCGGCGTGTCGATCGTGGACGCCGCGTCGACCACGGGCGTCGAGATCATCGTCAGCTCGCCGAGCATCGGCTCCGGCGTAGCGCCTTCGGCGGGCTCCGCGTGCAGCGCGTCGAACGTGGCATCCCACGCGTCGAGCTCGCTGAACAGATCGTCACCGCCGAGGAACGACGGCTTGCCGGGTGGTGGTTTCCCGCCGGTACTCATTTGGCATCTTTCGCGGCGAGCCCGAGCTTCGCGCGCAGCTTGGCATGATCGGGCATCGACGAGCTCGCCGCCGCGTTGCTGCGCGAGCTGGACGACGACGGACTTCGCCTTGCGCGACAGCTCCTTCTTGAGCATCTTGGTGCGCTCGACGATCGAGGTCTCGACGTCCAGCCCACCGACGAGCTCGGCGAGCGCCGCCGGCACCGGCGCCTCGGCCGCCTTGAGCGCGGCGACGATCGTCCACGACACCTCGCCGTCACGCAGATCCGGGATCGTGCCGACATCCTCGGCCACCGAGGCGACGACGCGACCGAGCAGGAACCGCGCTTGCGGCGTGGAGGCCGACGCGACATCGGCACCGAGGCACAGGATCGGCGTGTCACCCGCGAGCGCGCGGGCGACGCCGGTGCGGCTCGCCGCGATGTAGATCTCGACGTCCTCGAGCCCGAAGCACGCGAGCGCGGTCGCGAGCGGCTCGTACTTGTCGCCGAGCTTCTTGAGCGCGAGCTTGTCACCGCGCGCGAAGCCGAGCTTGCTCGCGTCGACGCCGGTCGCGACCTGCACGCTGGGCGCGATGGTGCGCCACAGCTCGCGGAGCGCACCAGCCTGGGCCCCTCCGAGCGCTGCGCGATCGTTGGCATCGAGCCTCCATCGCGAGGGCGCCGGGAGCTTCGTGCGCCCCTGCGCGAGGACCTGCTGCTGATCCACCGACGGCGAGCCGAGGACTTCGAGCCCAACGAGCGCGAGCCAGCGCGCGTCGACCTCGCTCTGCCACGCCGTGATCTGGGCGAGCCGTTCGTAGAGCGCGCTGCGATCGGGTGCCTGCGTGATCGACGTTCGCAGGTTGGTGGCGGTCGCCGCGAGGACCTGTGCGCGCGCGGGCGCGTCGAGCAAGTCGACCAGCTCGCGGACGACCTCGAGGTTCAACGGGTCGAGCGTGCGCGCGCGGTCGAGCGAGAGGCGCGCACCCTCGCGATCGCCGAGCTTGTCGCGCTGCATGAGGGCGAGCTGGAGCTCCTCGCGCGCCTTCTCGAGCGGCGTCGGCCGTTGCCGCGCCAGCTCGCGATGCTCGCGGACAGCGCGCGTCCAGTCGCTCGCGCGCACGCACAGGCCGAGCAGCCGCTCGCGCAAGGCGACGTTCTCGTGATCGGCCTCGACGACCTTCTCGAGGTTCTCGATCGCCCCGGCGATGTCGTTGA
>JAPLLF010000444.1 GCA_026387715.1 Pseudomonadota bacterium | reverse complement strand
GGCCTTCCGGACCGATCGGGGGGCGGTCTCGCCCCTGCGAACGACCGCACCGACGACGATGCCGGTCGCCGCGCCGTTCGAGCCGCCGATGACCTTGCCGGCCAGCGCGCCGGTGATGCTCCCCGCGACGGTCGTCGCGCCCTTCGTTCCGACGCTCCCCGCGGTCGCGGTCGCGGTCGTCGCCGAAGCCGCAGACGCTGCGGATTCGATGTCCGCGCACCAGCCGTGGTTCGACGCACATGCATCGGGCTCGATGACGGCACCGCGCACCCGCAGCACCTCGCGTGAGGGCACCGAGCAGGTCGGCAAGAACGCGACGCTGTCGTTGATCGGCAAGCTCGTCGTGCCGACGATCGGCCTCGTGATCGTGGGCGTGTTCGTCGCCGGCTACATCGCGTTCGATGGCGCGGGCGGGACCAAGGTGACGTCGAACGGACTCGTGCCAGGGAGCGACCCGTCCGAGACCGTCGTCGTGTCGCCGACCCCGACGCCGACCCCAGCGCCGGTCCCGACGCCGACGCCGACGCCGATCCCGACGCCGACGACGACGGAGGCGCCCGTGACGCCCACGTTGACGCCCACGCCCGAGGAGCCAGCGGCGGCGTTCTCCGAGATCCGCATCGACTCGACGCCGACGGGCGCGACGGTGATGCTGGTCGACCGTGGCAAGACCACCTTCCTCGGCTCGACGCCGATCTCGACGTCCGTCGATCGCGCGCGCACGTACGACGTGGTCTTCACGTATCCCGACAAGCCGACGCGGCTCGAGCACCTCGATCCCACGACGACGACACACATGTCGATCGTCCTCGGCGCGCCGGTGGCCCCCCCGACCATCGCCGCCGCGCCGGTCGTGGCCGCCGTGGCGGTCGTGAAGCCCGCGCCCGTGCCGACGCACGTGACGACCCACCACGTGACGCCGGTGACGCCGGTGACGGCCGTCGACAAGCCCGTCGCACGCAAGGCCGTGGTCGCGGCCAAGCCGATGGTGGCCGCCATGACGCCCGTGAAGGCGGTCGCCCCCGTGGGCGATGGCACCCTGATGATCTCGAGCAAGCCGCCGTGCGAGATCGCGGTCGACGGCAAGCCCACCGGCCTGATGACGCCGCAGCGCGCGATCTCGCTCGCCGCCGGGACGCACAAGATCACGCTGATCGCGCACGACAAGTCCGTGAAGAAGACGTTCTCGGTTCAGATCGCCGCGGACAAGCCGACCAAGGTCATCCAGGACCTGATGAAGTGATCGCGCGCGCCGCGATCAAAGCACGCTGAGGATGCAGTCGTTGACCGCCGTCGGCGCGCACAGCGCGTCGGCGCCACACACGACCTCGGTGGAGCCCTGCTTGGGGCACGTCGAGTTGTCGCCCACCGTACACGCCTGCGTGCACGCGACGATGTCGCCGAACGGCCGGCAGATGGCCGACATGCAGTCGTGCTCCTCCTGGCAGGAGTCGTACGGGGAGCCCGTACAGGTGCGCGGGCCCGTGTCATCGCCCGCGCACGCGGTGAGCAGGCCGAAGGCGAGGAGCAGGTATCGCATCCGCTGATCCTATCAGGTGACGTTGCAGGACCGCGCGCATTGACGGTACCGTGACGCACACCAAGGGGAGACTCGTGTCCGAATACATCGATACTTTCAAGGGATGGGCGGAGCCGATCCGTCAGGATCTCGAAGCGTTCAAGGCGCTGCTCGAATCGCCGAAGGCCGACGAGTACTCGAAGAAGCTCGCCGGGGCGGCCCTCCTGTACATGGTGAGCCGCATGGATCTCATCCCGGACTGGAACGAGGGGATCGGCGTCATCGACGACGTCATGATCCTCCGCGTCTCCGCCCAGCTCTCGCAGGGCCACGAGCGTGGCGCGTTGCCGACGTCGGCCGAGGTCTCGCTCGATCGCATGGCGAACGAGGCGGACGAGATCAAGGCCTTCCTCGGGGCCACGCTCTACGACAAGCTCAAGGCGTACTGCGCCAAGCTCAGCGACACGACGGTGCGCGGACGCACGCCGATCCAGCTCGTCGGTGACGCCGCGATGCGCAAGGCGCTCGCGATCGAGCTCGACGACGAGCTCAAGCGATCGGTGCCGATGGTGATCGCCGATCCCAAGGACGCGGAGCTGCGCCTCAAGGCGTACCTCACGCACAAGCTGCAATGAGCGCAAGGAGCGCGACGGTGCGGACGCCGTGGATCCTCGCGACGATCGGTGCGCTCGGCGTGTTCGGCGCGCCCGCGCGCGCCGACGACACGTTCGAGGCGAAGGCGGCCGGGGTCGACAAGCTCGTGCACCAGGACGATCTCGTGTGGGCGGTCACCGCGCCGTGCGACCAGGGGGATGACGTCCTCCAGCGCCAGTGCAAGAAGCTCCGCGACGATCTCCGGCTGCATCGCGTGCGGTGGCGCGAACGGCACCCACGTGATCGCGGGCGCGGCGGTCGCCGCGGGCGGCAAGCCCACGCCCGCTCCGATCATGACGCGCGTGATGTTGTTCGATACCGAGGCCGCGCGCACCGCGTTCGCGACGTCGGTGAAGGGGACGCGGACCCAGCTCGTGGTCGCGCTTCCCGCCAAGGCCGGGTTCGACGTGGCGGGGGTTCGCGGCGCGCGCGTCGACGTGCTCGCGTACCGCGTGCTCACGCCGTGCGACGGCAAGATCGTGCTCGCGGAGCCCGCCTCGAGCCCGGTCGCCCCCGATCCGAAGGCGTGCGCCAAGTAACCTCGTGACGCTCGCCGCGCTCCTCGACGCGCTCTGGCGCGACTACGTGGCGTCGACGCCGCAGGCCGCTCGCATCCACGCGCTGCTCGCCGCGCGCGGCGAGACGATCCGGAACGACCACGTCGCGCTGCGGACGTTCGACGCGCCGGGACTCGGGCTCGCTGCGATGGCGCGCCCGTTCGAGGCGCTGGGGTGGCAGCCGCGCGAGCCGTACCGGTTCGCGGCCAAGCACCTGCGCGCCCGGTACTGGCAACACGACGATCCGAGCCTGCCGAAGGTCTTCATCAGCGAGCTGGTGGTCGACGAGCTCTCGCCCGCCGCGCAGCAGCTCATCACGGCGCTCGTCGCGCAGGTCCCGGCGGGGTTCGGCGCGCGCGCGGACCTCGCGTGGTCGGGGCGCCCGTGGCGCGTGACCCACGCGCAGTACGCCGCGCTGCTCGCGGAGAGCGAGTACGCCGCGTGGGTCGCCGCGTTCGGGTTTCGCGTGAACCACTTCACCGTCGACGTCGACGCGCTGACGACGTTTCCGGATCTGACGGCGCTCGGCGCGTTCCTCGTCGCGAACGGCGAGACGTTGAACGACGCGGGCGGCGTCATCAAGGGCACCCCGGCCGAGTACCTCGAGCAGTCGTCGACGCGGGCGGACGCGGTCGAGGTCGCGTTCGAGGATGGCCACGTCACGATCCCGAGCTGCTACTACGAGTTCGCCAAGCGCTACCGGCTGCCGTCGGGCGGCGTGTTCCACGGCTTCGTGCCGGCCTCGGCCGATCGCATCTTCGAGTCGACCGACGTGCGGCGCTAGCTCTGACCCGTGAGCGTCGAGAAGTAGTCGTTGAGCTCGAGGAGCACGTCGACGTCCACGTCGATGAACTGCACCCCCATGCCGTCGTCGGCCACCCAGCGCACCACCGCCGGCAGCTCGAAGCGCTGCTCGTTCGTGGGGAGGACGAGCTCGACCTGGAGATCGCGACCGACCGTGGGCACCGGCGTGCAGACGATGAACGCGCCGCCGACGCCGATGTTCCGGGTCTCGCTGGCGACCCAGGCGCCATCCACCCGAAATCGGATGGGCAGCACCCTCCCAGGACGCGCGCGGCCACGAAAGTGGCCTCGACGCTCGTGGTTGGCGTTCATGTCAACAAGTCTACACGTTCCAGTATTCGGCCGTAGGGCTTTACCGGACGGACCAGCGTGGGTAGCTTCCGACCGGTTTGCGGGTTCATCTCATAGGTATCGGGGGCACGGGCATGGGCGCGGTGGCGGGCCTTCTCGCGGAGGCTGGTCACGAAGTGCGTGGCTCCGACGCGGCGGTGTATCCACCGATGAGCGAACAGCTCGCGGCGCTCGGCGTGCCGGTGATGATGCCGTACGCGGCGGAGAACCTCGACTGGCTCTCGGGCCCCGAGGATCTCGTCGTCGTCGGCAACGTCCACGGCAAGGATCACGTCGAGGTGGTGCGCGCGCGCGAGCGGGGCGTCACCCTCACGTCGTTTCCCGCGGTGCTCGGCGACCTCTTGCTCGCGAACAA
>JAPLLF010000380.1 GCA_026387715.1 Pseudomonadota bacterium | reverse complement strand
TACGCCGAGGCCCGCTCCTACGAGAAGCTGCTCGCGAACGAGATCGGCGAGATCGAGGTGGCCTGCACCCAGCCCGCGACCTCGATCACCCTCGACGGCCGGCCGGTGCTCGCGTGCCCCGGGACCCAGCGGACGCGGGTCGTGCCCGGCGAGCATCAGCTCGTCGCGACGAAGCCGGGGTTCGCGACGCGGACGATCGAGCTCGTGGTGCTCGGCGGCAAGCATCAACACGTCGACGTCTCGCTCGTCCCTGCGGGGAGCGACGCGCGGATCGTGCATCGCTGGGGCCTGTGGATGCCGTGGACCGTGTTCGGCGGCGGCCTCGTCGTCGTGGGGTTCGGGGCGCTCGTGGAGCTCAAGGCCAGCGCGGACTTCGCCGCGTTCGATCGGATGATCCAGCGGGACTGCGTGGCGGGGTGTACGACCATTGACACGTCGGCGCGTGACACCGCGCGGCTCGAGAATCGCGTGGGCGTCGGGATGCTCGTGGCCGGTGGCGCGGTCACCGCCGTCGGCGCGGTGCTGGCGTATCTCAACCGGGCGCGCACCGTGTATCCAGACGAGGTGAGCGTCCAGCCGTCGACGGGCGGCGGCGTGGTCACCTGGTCGAGGGCGTTCTGATGCGCTGGTCCATGCTCGCGGTGGTGCTGGTCACGGCGTGTTTCCGATCGCACGAGGTGGTGTGCACCGACGGCCGGACCTGTCCGGCCCAGACGACCTGCGTCGAGATCGAGGCGTCGCAGCTGCCGGTCTGCGCGCGCGACGAGGACGTCGCGGCATGTGCCGGAGCGGATGTGTTCGCCTCGTGCATGCTGCAGGAGGGTGCTACGGGGAGCTGCTACACCACCGACGTCGGGCTCGTCTGCCAGCCGAACGGGTGCGGAAACTCGATCCAGGATCCCGGGGAGGTCTGCGACGACGGCAACTCCATCACCGGGGATACCTGTTCGTATAGCTGCAGCTCCGACGAGTCCTGCGGCAATGGCCTGGTCGATCCGATCGTGTTGGTCGGGGACGTCCCGATGCTCAACGAGGTGTGCGACGACGCCAACCTCCTGGGGCGCGACGGATGCACGAGCGGATGTCAGCTCGAGGCGCCGCGATGGCAGGCGCTGGAGGTGGGCGTGGGCCCGACAGTCTCCGAGCACGCGATGACGTACGACCCGATCCGCCGTCGCGTCGTGTTGTTCGGCGGTCAGGAGGACGGTTCGTCGCTGAGCGCGGAGGTGTGGGAGTGGGACGGCGCGGGCTGGATGCACCGTGCGACGACGGTCGGGCCGAGCGCACGCAGCGGTCACGCGGTCGCCTACGAGGCTTCCTCCCACCAGCTGATCGCGTTCGGAGGATCGAGCGGTTTCCAGGGGCTGACCGATACGTGGCGATGGGATGGGGAGACCTGGCGTTCGCTCTCCCCGGCCACATCCCCCGGCCCGCATCGCCGGTTCGGCTCCGCGTACGACACGCGGCGCCACCGGCTCGTGATCTTCGGTGGCGAGCAGGGCGCGGCGGATACCTGGGCGTGGGACGGCACGACCTGGCTGAACCTGCCGACCCCACCCGCGCTCGCGCAAGGTGGGCGCGTGTTTCCCGCGATGGCCTACGATCCCGGGCGCGATCGGATCGTGCTGGCGGGTGGGATCGCCATCATCGGAGAGCCCCGCACCACCTGGGAGCTCGCCGACTCGACCTGGGTGCAGGTCGCCGACGCCACGGCGACGCCCGCGGATCTCGGCGGCGCCACGATGGCGTACGACCCGATCGGCAAGCGCATGATCGTGTACGGCGGGGGCGACGACGTGGGGTCGACGCCGCTCGCGCGAACCCTGGCCTGGGACGGCCGCCAGTGGTCGGATCTCGGCGACGCCACCCCAGGGCCGCTGCGGCGGGCGGCCGCCGCGACGGATCCGGTGCGTGGACAGATCGTACTTCACGGCGGGACCGTCACAGGGTGTGCGTTGGGGTGCGTGGGGAGCAACGCGACCTGGATCTGGGATGGCGCGCGATGGAGCGCGCCCCCACCCCCCGTGGCGCCTGGGACACGAAGCCACATGGCCGCTGCATTCGATCAGGACCGGCAGACGCTCGTCATGTTCGGTGGGTTCGACGGCAGCGGCGTGCGTGGCGACACCTGGGAGCTGACCGACGGACACTGGACCAACGTCGCGTCCACGGGACCGCAACCCCGGAGCGACGCTGGGATGGCGTACGACGCCGCGCATCACCAGATCGTGATGTTCGGCGGTCGCGTCGTCACCGTCGCGACGCCAACCACCTGGCTCTGGGACGGCGTGAGCTGGACCCAGGCGACGCCAGCGACCTCGCCTCCACCCCGTGCCGAGGCCCGCCTGGCCTACGATGCCGAGCGTCAGCGGGTGGTGATGTTCGGAGGCAAGGGGCAGCTCGAGGACACCTGGGAGTGGGACGGCACCACGTGGCTGGAGCAC
>JAPLLF010000053.1 GCA_026387715.1 Pseudomonadota bacterium | reverse complement strand
GGCGACGTGATACGCGAGCAGCTCCGCCGCCTGGACGTAGAGCGCGACCGCCGCCTGCGGATCGGGCGGCGTGGGGCGACCTGGGCCGCTCCACGTCCCGAGCACCGCCGCACCGGCGGCCGCGAGGTACGTGGTCGCGAGCTCGAGATGCGCGCGGGTCCGACCGGGGTTGGCGAACACCCCGCACTCCGCGACCGACGTGAGGAGGATGTACCCGGGGGCCGTGAGCTCGAGCGAACGCAGGAGGGTACGGCGTGGCTCGCGGCGTGCCCGATCGAGGTGCGACTCGGCGCACCAGAACGACAGCATCCGCGCGCGGCTGATCTCGTCCTCGACCGCGTGCCACCCGCTGACGAGCACCGGGAGGTCGTCGGTACGCCCGAGCTCGACGGCGAGCTCGACGAGCTCGACGAGGACGACGGCCTCCTGCGGTGCGGCCGTGAGCGCCTGGCCGAGGAGCTCCCAGGCGTCGCTCGGCGTCGTGCCGCGAACGCGGTGGGCCTGCCGTCGACGCAGCTCGACCAGCTCGACCCGCCGCGCCTCTGCCTCGGGCTGCGCCGCAGCGCTCAGCGCGGCGGTGACCGCGCGGACCACCGCGTCGAGCGCGGCGTCGAGCTGCGCCGGCGTCCCGTGAGCCTCGGCGATCCGGAGCCGCGCGCGCGCAACCCGCTCGACGAGCTGCCCGCGGCGTGCTGCCGGCGAGCCCGCCGCGATCTGCGTGGCGGCCTCGAGCGCCTTGAACGCCCACCCATGATCGCGCTCGGCCACCTCGGTCGCGACCGCGAGCCAGTACGCGATCTTTCGCTCCGGCTGACCGATCGCGCGCGCCAGCAGGTCGCGGGTGTCGAGCACCGCGGATCGATCCCCCGTGCGCGTGGCGATGCGCTCGAGCTCGAACAGCGCACCCTGATGCGTGGGCGACAGGTTCAACGCGTTCTCGAGCGTCGCGCGGGCCTGATCGTCGGCACCCTCGCGCCCCAGCACGAGCGCGCGCTCGTAGAGCAACGTGACGCGCTCCGCGTGGTCGACGGCGCAGCCGAGCTCGGCGTCGATCACCGCGACGAGCTCGGCCCACGACGCGCGCCGGTAGAGGATGCGGCGAAGCGACCACAGGTTCGGCCGCAGGGATGGGCTGAGCGCGAAGCCACGCCGGTACGCGGTGAGCGCGCGCTCCTCGTCGCCGAGCCGCCGCTCGCACAGCTCGCCGAGCTCGAGCGCGAGGATCCCGGCACCGCCCGGATCCGTCGGAGCCACCACCTCGAGCTGCGTCGCGAGGTGCGCCGCGCGGCGGGCGTGATCGACCTCGAAGTGCACGGCGAGCGCGCGATCGACGAGCGGCGAGCGCTCGTCGCTGATCTGCGTCGACACGGGCTCGAAGCCGCTCTCCTCGACGACCGGCGCGCTGGGCGTGCGCTTGATCGACGGGATCGACGCGGGGATCGCCGGGAGCGGCGCGGACGCCGCCGACGTGGAGGGAACCGGCGGCGGAGGGACCGGCGACGGTGGCGGCGGCGGTATCGGCGCGGGAATCGGTGGGACCGGCGGGGGGATCGAGCGCGTCGGAGCACGCCGTGGCGGTGGCCGCGGCGGTTTTCGCGGAGGCTCCTGCGGGCGTGGGGTGCGCTCGTCGAGCTCGAGGTCCACATCGCTGAGATCGATGACCTCGGGTGCCTCCACCAAACCATCCATCGGCCGGGTCGCACCAGCCTCGTCGTCGACCTCGTCCTCGGGAGCCCCCACGCGCCTCACACGGTAACGCGTTCGAGGCCCGAATGTGAGGAAGTGCGCAGATCAGCGTTGGAGGTCGACGCTCATGGCAGGAGCGCAGGGACCGGATC
>JAPLLF010000368.1 GCA_026387715.1 Pseudomonadota bacterium | reverse complement strand
AAGAACATCTGGCCGTTCTTGAAGATCACGCCGACCAGCTGCGGATCGGCGGGGAACAGCGTCGCGTAGAGGTCGATCGCCTCGCCGAACTTCTTGTCGACGGGATAGAGCTGCGAGCGCTTCGCGGTGTCCTTCGGCCGCGCCTTCTCGAACGCGTTCATCGCGTTGAGCAGGGCGTCCTTGTGGAACTTGCCGACCGGCGCGCTGCGCCCGACGGCGAGGTACTCGTCGCCGGCCTCCTCGAGCTTGCCGAGCTTGAAGAACAGGATGTCGGCGCGGTAGTAGCGCAGCTCCTGCGAGCGCTCGGTCGCGGCCTTGCCAGTGCCGAACGCCTCGAGGTACTGCTCGTACGCGACGGCCGCCCGCCCGTAGAGGTTCGCGTCGATCTTCTTGTCGGACTTCTCCCGGCGCTGCGCCTCGCCGTGGATGTTCATGGCGGTGGTGCGGACGAGATCTTCGGTCGTGTCGAGCGAGCGGGTGAGGGCCTCGCGATTCTTCTGCGCCTTGGCCCAGGCCGAGGTCGGGCCGTAGGTCTTGAGCAGGACCGCGATCTCCTCCTGCGCGTGATCGAGGTCGAGCGCGCTGTTCCAGTTGCTGATGATGTCGCGCTGGTACTCGGCGCTCTTGATCGACTCGGGATCCATCTTCACGAGGAAGCGATAGGCCTCGTTGCTGCGCTCCCACTCCGCCTGCGCCCCGTAGCTCTCGGCGACCTTGACGAGCACGTCGCGCGAGTACTGCTCGCCGCCGATCGAGGCGAGGAAGTCGAAGACCTCCTTGGCGCTGATCGAGCGATCCTCGGTGAACACGACGACGAGGTACTCGAGCGCCTCGTCCCGGAGCGACGCGCTGCGCCGGCGCTGCGCGGCCGAGCCGGACTTCTCCGCAGCCGAGGCCTTGTCGAGGACGCGCTTGAAGTCCTTCGCGGCCTGGGTGGAGTCGCCGAGCTTCCACTCGCACCACGCGATCTTGAAGGTCGCGAGATCCGAGGTCGCCGCGTCGTCGGGGATGTGCCCGTAGGCGTCCTTGGCCTTGGGCCACTCGCCCTTGGCGAAGTAGTGCTCGCCGACCATCATCCAAGCGTCACCGTAGAGGCCAGACTTGGGATACTTCTGGATGACCTCGTCGAAGCGCGCCATCGCGTCGTCCTCGCGGCCGTCCTCCTTGGCCGCGAAGCCGATCAGGTAGGTGACGAGGTCCATCCGCCGGAAGTCGGGGAACTTGTCGTGCAGCTCGAGGTAGAGCGACGCGGCCTCCTTGAGGTCGATGCGCGGCTCCTTCGCGTCGCAGGTCTTGGCCTTGGTCTGCGTGCACGCCTCGACCTCGCGCGCGAACCCGTCCATCTTCACGAGGTAGAGCCGACGCGCCTCCTCCCACAGCAGCTCGGCGAGCTTGAACGTGCCCTCGGCCTTGCCGTCGTTGCCGGGGTTGCTCGCGAGGAAGCCGCGGAGCAGGCCGATGGCCTCGAGCCGCTTGTCGTCGCGGCGCTTCTCGGTCGTGACGAGGAGTGACTTGAGATCTTCGGACAGGATCGGGGCCTCGGGCGACGCGGGCCGCTTGCGGATGTAGAGCTCCGCGGTCGGCCCCCGCTCGAGCTGGATCTCCTTGGCGGGCTGCGCCCACGCGGTGATCGGCGCGGTGATCGGCGCGAGCAGGAGCGAGGCGCTGATGAGCCAGTTCTTCATCGCGTCATCTCCTTCATCGCCATCCCTCGTATTCGTCGGCCCAGTACTCGCCCTCGTAGGGCCACAGCTCTTCGTCGTCGGCGATCATGCCGGCGTTCCACAGCTTGCCGATCAGCTCCTCGGGGAAGCGTCCGGCGGCGAGGTCCTGGACCTCGATGTCGAGCTTGCGCTTCTGGCCGATCACCGCGTCGACCTTCCCGAGCTTGGCCTTGTCGAGGACCCGGCGGGTTTCGGTGTAGAGCGTGTCCATCATCTGGCCGGCGAGCTGCTCGCCGGCGACGAGCAGCTGCGCCTCGAGCGCGTGCGCGCGCTTGTCGAGCCGACGCGCGGCGTCGACGTCCGCGGTGATCATCGGCCGGATGGCGGGCGCGGCCTGCGCGGTCTCGGCGCCCGCGGCGGTGTCGGCGGTGGCGACGGCGCGCGCGATCGCGGCGCCCGTCTTCTTCGCGAGCTCGTCGAGCCGCGCGAGCTCCTCGGCGGCGGCGGCGGCCTCGATCGTGCCGGCGTGGCGCGCCTGGGCGATCTGCGTGCGCTGGTCGCCGACCTGGGCGGCCAGCCGACGGAGATCCTCGACGACCGCGTTGGCGTCGGCGAGCTGCTCCTCCTCGTAGGACTTCGTCGTAGACACCGCGGCGACGCGCTTCTCGCTGACCTGCGCGCCGAGGTTCTGCCACGCGCGCACGACGTTGGGCGCGTTGCCGGCGAGCTCGTGCATGCCGGTGACCGCGTCGGACAGCCGGACGAACTTCGGATCGAGGCGGAGCAGGGCGAGGACCTCGTCGAAGGGGGCCTTCGCCGGCTCGCCCGAGGCCGGCTTGCCGACGACCTCGCCGGTCTGCTTCACTTCCTTGAACCGCGTCACGGCTCGCGCGAACAGCGCGCGCCGGAGCTCGGGATCCTTCCGGATCTTGTCCATCTCGTCGACGATCGGCTGCAGCCGGGCCGCGAGCTTGTCGTACCACCGCTGCGAATCGTCGAACTTGCAGTCGGCGAGCTCGACGTAGCCGGCGAGCAAGCTCGCCTCGGGCCACATCGGCGACGTCGGGAACGTCTTGAGGAACTCGGCGGTCAGATCGCGCGAGGTCGCGAGCTCGCGCTTCTGGTACATCGCCCACGACGCCTCGAACAGCGCGTCGGGGAGGTAGGCGGAGTCGTCGGGGATCTGGAAGTAGTGATAGTAGGCGTCGTCGTATTCGCCCTGCTCGTGGGCGAGGCGGCCGAGGCCGAGGCGCGCCAGATCCTTGATCGTGAAGTAGCGATCGTCGACGACGAAGGTCAATCGATCGTTGTCGGGCGTCCCGGCCACCTCGCACATCGCCTCGGCGCTGCCGGCGTACTCGCCGCGCCGCGCGCGGATCACGCCGCGGAGGTAGACCGCGGACGAGTACATCCGCGACTTCTTCGAGATCGTGACGAGCTCGCCCTCGGCGTCGGCGAACTTCTGCTGATCGTAGGCGGCGCGGCCGCGGAGGTACGCGCGCTCGCCCGCGGCGGACGCGGGGATGGGCTCGCCGAGCGCGACCGCGAGATCGTACTCGGCGTTCTGGAACTCGACGAAGTCGGCGAACGCGGTGAACCGCGGCGACTTCACGATCGCGAACAGCGCGACCGCGGCCGGCGCGAACGCGCCGTCCTTGAGGAGGTTCTCGGCGTTCTGCAGCTCGACGCGGAGCGCCGGGAGGTTGCCGCTCTCGACGTCGACGAGCTTGAGCGCCTCGAGTTCGGCGAAGTACTTCGCGATCGGATCGGTCGGTGCGGTCGGCTCGCTCTTGGCGTCGGGCTGGGCGAGCGCCATCGAGGACGACAGCAGCAGGATCGCGGCGACGAGCGACCTCCCGTGCGCGCGCCGCGTCACTTCGTCCCCGCGCGTGCAGCGGTCTTCACGCCGACGTCGATCGCGAGGCCGTAGCTGCCGCTCTCGCCGCGCTTCCACGCGTAGGCGATGTCCCCGGAGTCGCGCGCCTTGGCGGCGACCACGAGGTCCTTGTTCGCGACAGCCTTCACCACGATCGAGGCCTCCGTGGTCGACGCGAACGAGTCGTCGTCCTTGCCGGTGGCCTCGACGCGGAACGTGATCACGTGGCGACCGGGCGCGACGTAGCCCTCGAAGCGCGTGCCGTCGTCGCCGGCGATCGCGCCGCTCGTGTTGTCGTAGACCGCGGCGCCGTCGAGCCGGATCGAGGCCTTCGACGGGTTGTAGAACCGCCCGGTCGTGTACGTGAGCTTGATCGCGATCCGCGTCGAGTAGAGCTGGCTGGCGACGGCGTTGGCGCGGGCACGCGACGTGAACAGCTCGTCGCGCAAGCTCAGGTACTCCTGGCGCAGCGAATCGACGTCGGGGCCCGCCGACTTCGGCTCGTCCGAGGTCGGCGTCGCCGTTGGGGCGGTCGGCGTGGCCGGGGCGGTGGTGCTGCCAGTGCCCACGGCGGTCGGCGTCGTGTTCCCGGTGCCCGCATCCTTCGGTGTCTCGGGGGTGGTGTCCTTCGCCGTGTCCTTCGCGGCGGCGTCCTTCGCCGTGTCCTTCGCCGTGTCCTTCGCTGCGTCCGTCTTCGTGGGGGTCTTCTTCGTTGGGGCCTTGCGGCCGCGCGGGGCCGCGGAGGTGGTCGAGCCGAGCGTCCCGATCATGCCGAGTGCGAAACCGACGAGGACGAGCTTGGATGATCGGCGCATGGACACTCCCACAATGGGTCGAGGTAGCTAAAGCTGACGCGGCGAACCGCCGAAGTCAGTTATGAAATGGCAGGAAGACGGACAGGCTCGCGGTGATCGCGGTGTCGTTGACGAGGAAGTGCTCGTCGAGCAGCTCCTGGCGAAACGTCCGGTTGCGGAGGTCGATCTTGAACGCCGCCGCCTGGCCGAGGAACAGTCTAGTCCCGAACCCGACGACGCCGGCGGCGCCCCGGCTGGTCTTGGAGTCGATCACGCCAACCCCGATGTCCGCGTGAAGGTCGAGGTGGACGACCGTGCCACCCAGGCGCATCTTGCCGTACACCGGGCTCCAGTCGAGGAGGGACTCGGCGAACAGCATGCGGGCGTAGGTCTCGCCGAGCGCGACGCCGCGCTTGTCCTCGAGCGCACGGATCACGTCGGCGTTCGCGTGCGTCCACGAGAACGCGAACTCGACCGCGGTCTCGTCGGTCATGTGATACGTGTACGCGCCGCTGACGAGGTACGTGCTCGAGAGCAGATCGCTGTTGTAGTAGCCCCCGCCCAGCGAGATCTCGTGACGGTGCTGCTTCACGAACAGCCGGTCGACGGAGCCGCGACGCTTGCGCTTGAGCGCGAGGCGATCGGCGATCTCCTGGTCGATGCACATCGAGGTCGTGCCCTTCTTCAAGGCGGTGGCCTCGGCGGCCGTCGCGACGTGGTCGGACGTCGTGTCATCGGCGAAGGCCGGCGGCGCCACCAGCACCACGAGGAGGGCGAGCGCGATCTTCATAGGCCCGACGGGATCCAGATCCCGAGTCCGAGGGTGGCGACCAGGTTGTTCGTGTAGCGGGTCTCGCCGGCGACCTCGATGACGGCCATCAGGTCGCGGGCGTCGAGCCGCACGGTGAAGATCTTCGACACGAAGAAGTCGATCGCGAGCCCACCGTCGAACGACAACCCCTGGACGGCGTCGTGGATGAGCCGGCCGCCGCCCGCGAACAGCAGGACGTCGGCGTGGACGATCCCACCGCCGAGCTTGAGCTTGGCGTGGATCGGCGACCACACCGCGTTGCCGAGCACCGAGTACGCCATGCCGGGCTCGAACCGCGTGTCCTGGAAGAACTTCGCGAGCGGTGCGTCGAGATCGACCGCGAGCGGGGTCAGGTCGAGCTCGGCCTGGATCCCGAAGTCCTCGGTGAAGAAGAAGCCGAGCGAGCCACCCGCGATCCAGCTCGACGAGGTGAGATCCCCCCCGAACAGGCCACCGTGGCCCGACAGCACGATCTTCTTGTTCTTGGCGAAGTTTCGCTTCTGGACGCCGCGGGGCTTGAGCTGGGTTCCCAGCTGGTCCTTGATCGTCTGATCGAGGCAGGAGGGCAGGGGCGCCTCCGACGGCCTGGTCGGCGTCGGTTGGGCGAACGCCGCTGACGTCGCTGCTGCGGTCAAGCAGACCGCAAGCGTGGTAATGCCCCGCACCGCCTGGACGTTATGATCGTTGGAGGGATCAAACAACAAACGGGGACGGTAAGACGGCGATCGCGGTACGATCGACCCTCGATGGAGCACCTGACGGGCACGCGCATCCGCCGCGAGGCGACGCCCGCGACCGTCAACCTGCGACGTTGCAAGCTCGTGGTGATCAAGGGTGGCCAGCGTGGCACCGAGTGGGTCATCGCCGGCGACGTGTTCCGGGTCGGCAAGGCGCCCGAGAACGACCTCGTCCTCACCGACGAGACGGTCTCCCGGGTGCACTTCGAGATCATGCGCGATGCCAAGGGGTACCTGGTCCGCGACCTCAAGAGCACCAACGGGACGTTCCTGGACGGCGCCGAGGTCAAGGAGGCCTACCTGCGTGGGGGATCGGTCATCGGGCTCGGCGCGTGCGAGCTGAAGTTCACCCCGTTCGAGGAGCGGATCGAGATCCTGCCCTCCGAGAAGGAGCGGCTCGGCGAGATGGTCGGGCGCTCGCCGGCGATGCGGGAGATCTTCGGGCTCGTCGAGAAGATCGCCCCGACGGACGCCACGGTGCTGATCGAGGGTGAGACCGGCACGGGCAAGGACATGATCGCCCGGACGTTGCATCAGTTGTCGCCTCGCCACGCCGCCCCGTTCATCGTCGTGGACTGTGGCGCGGTCGCCGGTACGCTGATCGAGAGCGAGCTGTTCGGCCACGAGAAGGGTGCGTTCACCGGGGCGATCGCGGCCCGCCAGGGCGCGTTCGAGCTCGCGTCGGGCGGGACCGTGTTCCTCGACGAGCTCGGCGAGCTGTCGCTCGATCTGCAGCCCAAGCTCCTGCGCGTGCTCGAGCAACGCGAGTTCCGCCGGGTCGGCGCCCAGAAGACATTGAAGGTCGATCTGCGGATCATCGCGGCGACGCGCAAGGACCTGCGGTCCGAGGTCGAGAAGGGGAAGTTCCGCGAGGATCTCTACTTCCGGCTCAACGTCGTGCCGATCACGGCGCCGTCGCTGCGCGAGCGTCGCGAGGATATCCCGCTCCTGATCGACGCGATCCTGTCGCGGTTGTCGACCGGCGACGCCCCGACGCACCTGTCACCGGCGACGCGCGACGCGCTGATGGCGCACGACTGGCCCGGCAACGTGCGCGAGCTCCGCAACGTGATCGAGCGAGCGCTGGCCCTGGGGGCGGATCCGTCGATGCTCGTCGCGCCGATCGGCGAGGGTGGTCGGGGTGGGCGCGCGTCGACCGGAGGGCACGCGCCGACGGCGGACTTCGATCCGCAGCTGTCGTTCCGCGACGCCAAGGAGAAGTGGAACGACGCCTTCGAGCGGCGCTACCTGACCTGGCTGCTCAAGCGGTCGGAGGGCAACATCTCGAAGGCGGCACGGACGGCGGACATGGATCGTAAGTACTTGCATAAGCTGTTGCGCAAGTACGGGATCACCGGCGGCGAGACCGGCGAGGCGGGGGTCGTGGACCCGGATGGCACCGACGACAACTAGCTGGGGCTTGACAGCAAGGTCATGCGCGGGGTAACCACTCGCTCCTCATGGCTAATATCGCGTCTGCGGAGAAACAGAACCGCAAGATGATCAAGCACCGCGCGCGCAACCGCGCCGCGATGGCGAAGATCCGTACTGCAGTGAAGGCGGCCCGCGCGGCCGTCGACGAAAAGGCCGCAGAAGCGGCTGCGCTCGTGAAGACCGCTGTGGCTGTCGTCGACAGCGCGGTGTCGAAAGGCATCCTGAAGCGGAACACCGCTTCGCGGTACGTTTCGCGCCTGACGACCCGCAAAGCGTCGTAAGCACGTTCGGCAACGGCTCGACGGCTCGCGCACCCGACGGGAACGTCGTGTGCGATTTTTTGCGTTCATTTTTCGCGGCGGGTCGGTTCCGCGCCCGGAACCGTCGGGGCACGTGTACGTGCATGCAGTGGCTACTCGAGCCGCCAGAATCCTCATCGGAAACTGGCGCTTTTTTGAGCACCCACGATCGATTGGATGTGGTTTCGGTGACATGCGTGCCGGGATCACCTGCCGGTCCGCAAGTTATTCACAGCGATCGATGCGTGACCTCATTTCACCCCGGCGCGCTTCGCGTCGGTCCACAGCGCGTCCATCTCGTCGAGGTTCGACGTCGCCGGCGTCTTGCCGCGCTCGTCGAGGCGGTCCTCGATGAACTCGAACCGGCGCTGGAAGCGGAGCGTCGCGTCGATGAGGGCGTTCTCCGCGTCGACGCCGAGCTTGCGGGCGACGTTGACGGTCGCGAGCAGCAGATCTCCCAGCTCGTGATGGATCGCCGCCGCGTCGCCCGACACGGCGGCCTCGCGTAGCTCGCCGACCTCCTCGTCGATCTTCGCATACGAGCCCGTCCAGCCAGGCCAGTCGAAGCCGACCTTGCCGGCCTTCGAGCCGATCTTCTGGGCCCGCTGCAACGCCGGCCCGAACGGCACCCCATCGAGCACGCGACCGCTCGCGGCCTTCGCCTTCCGTTCGGCCTTCTCCGCGGCCTTGATCTCGTCCCACTGCGCGAGCACCTGCTCGGAGGTCAGGTTCGTGCGGTCCCCGAACACGTGGGGGTGGCGACGCACGAGCTTGTCGCTGATCGCCGTGATCACCGCGTCGATGTCGAACGCGCCCTCCGCGCGGCGGATCGCGGCCTGGAAGACGACCTGCATGAGCAGGTCGCCGAGCTCCTCGCAGTGATCGGCGACGTTGTCGCGCGCCATCGCGTCGAGCACCTCGTAGGACTCCTCGACGAGGAACGGCCGGAGCGACGCGAGCGTCTGCTCGCGGTCCCACGGACATCCATCCGGAGCGAGCAGGCGATCCATGATCTCGACGAGGCGTGCGAGCGACGAGCCGGGGGCAGACATGGGCTGACCGTATCCCGAGACCCCGTGCTATACGAGCCAGCCCGCGTGACCACACCCAAGTCCATGCGTCGCGAGAAGATCGCGTTCGACGATCCCGAGGCGCTCCAGACGCTGTGCGGGGTCAACAACAGCCGGCTCAAGCTCGTCGAGCGCACCGCCGGGGCGCAGATCCACGTGCGCGGCAACGAGCTCACCATCGAGGGCGACGACGCGGCCGCGCAGATCGCGATCACGGCGCTCCACCAGCTCTACGATCTCGCGCTCACCGGGCGCGCGCTGTCGTCGGAGGACGTCACCCGGGCGGTCAAGCTGCTGCAGGGTGAGCCGACCTCGGGCTACGGGGGCGCCGACGGCGGCGCCATCACGCGCGTGTTCGGTGAGGCGATCCTCACGCCGCGCAGCGGTCGGCCGATCACCCCGAAGGGCGCGTCGCAGAAGACCTACGTCGATCTCGTCCGCGCGAACGACGTCGTGTTCGCGGCCGGGCCGGCCGGCACCGGCAAGACGTACCTCGCCGTGGCGCTCGCGGTCCGCGCGCTCCTCGACAAGTCGGTGCTCCGCATCGTGCTCACGCGCCCGGCGATCGAGGCCGGCGAGAAGCTCGGCTTCCTGCCGGGTACCCTCGAGGAGAAGATCGACCCGTACCTGCGGCCGCTCCACGACGCGCTGCAGGACATGATCGAGCCCGAGCGGCTCGCGCGCTACATGAGCGACAAGACGATCGAGATCGCGCCGCTCGCGTTCATGCGTGGTCGCACGATGTCGAACGCGTTCGTCATCCTCGACGAGGCGCAGAACACGACGCCCGAGCAGATGAAGATGTTCCTCACCCGCATGGGGTTCGGCAGCAAGATGGTCGTCAACGGCGACGTCTCGCAGACCGACCTGCCGCGGGGCACCCGCTCGGGATTGCGCGACGCGCTCGAGCTGGTGGAGGGGATCCGCGGGATCGGCATCGTGCACTTCACCGATGCGGACGTCGTCCGCCACCCGATGGTGGCGGCGCTGATTCGCGCCTACGATGCCCGGGACCGTGCACGTTCGGAGGTCCGGGAGGCCGGGCCCTCGTCTTCCGGCGGGCAGGGTGAGATAAACTCGTGAGCCGCGGATGACGAACATCATTGGGAGCCCAGACGATCTGGTGAACGCGGTCGCGCGTGATCGCCGCATGATCGGGTATCGCGTCCGTCGCCAGGGCGATGGCTGGATCGAGCTCGAGGTCGTCGCCCAGCGCAGCAAGCTGGCCGTGCTCCTCGTGGTCGCGTGGCCCGAGGTCTGGCGGGACGCCGATCTGCTCCGCCCGCACCTCGTCCGCGCCCGCTCGGGGAACTACGCGCTGATCGTCGTCGGCTCCGACGACGAGCTCGAGGCGGCCAAGCTCGATACGATGCCGGCCGACGCCGACTTCACGGCGGTCGCCGCGCCGATGGGCATGGCGCGCCTCCTCCTCACGCTGCGCAATCGCGCCGAGGCGATCGCGCAGCGGATGGCGGCCGCCGGGCTCGAGCTCGAGCTCGAGCAGTCACGGCACGAGAACGACATGCTGATCGCGATCGGCCGGGCGTTGTCGCAGGAGCGTGACATCCAGTCGCTGCTCGCGATCATCCTGCGCCGCGCCTGCGAGGTGACCAGCGCCGATGCCGGCTCGGTCTACATCGTCGCGGGTCACGACGAGGAGGTCACCCAGCGCATCCTGCGCTTCGCGGTGTCGCAGAACGACAGCCGGGACATCCCGGCCACGGGCTTCACGATGCCCGTGTCGGCGTCGTCGATCGTGGGCAGTTGCGTGCTGTCCGGTGACGTGCTCAACGTGCGCGACCTCTACGCGCTCGACGAGCCAGGCTCCGGCAACAACCCCTGGGGCTTCATCCACGACCGGTCGTTCGACGACAAGTATCGCTACCAGACCCGCTCGGTCCTCGCGGTCCCGATGATCTCGGCGCGCGCCGAGGTCATCGGCGTCATCCAGCTGATCAACAAGCGAGGCAAGGGGTGGATCACCCTCGACCTCCCGCAGGACTTCGACGACGGCATCATCCCGTTCGACGACGTCTCCGTCGCGTACGTCTCGGCGCTGGCCTCGCAGGCCGGCATCGCGCTCGAGAACGTCCTCCTCTACGAGGAGGTCAAGACGCTGTTCGACGGCTTCGTCAAGGCGGCGGTCACCGCGATCGAATCCCGCGACCCGACGACGAGCGGTCACTCCGAGCGCGTCGCCGAGCTCACCGTCGGCCTCGCGCGCGCGGTCAACCACGTCGGCACCGGCACGTTCCGCGAGGTCCGGTTCTCGCGCGACGACCTCACCCAGATCGAGTACGCGGCGCTGCTCCACGACTTCGGCAAGGTCGGCGTGCGCGAGCACATCCTCGTCAAGGCCAAGAAGCTGTACGAGCACGAGCGCGAGCTCATCCTCCAGCGCTTCCAGCTCATCAAGCGCGGCTTCAAGATCGAGGGGCTCGAGCGCAAGGTGCAGTACCTGATGGAGGCCTCGCGCGAGCAGGTCCAGGCGGACCTCGCCGCGATCGACAAGGGGCTCGTCGACAAGGTCGCGGAGCTCGACGACATCATCAAGTTCATCCTCACCTCCAACGAGCCGACGGTGCTCGATCAGGGCGGCTTCGAGCGCATCGCGACGATCGCCGGGATGAGCTACCACGACGAGGTCGGCTCGATCGGGCCGTTCCTCAACGCCGGCGAGGCCGCCTCGCTCCAGATCCGTCGAGGCTCGTTGACCGAGGAGGAGCGCCTCGAGATCAACAGCCACGTCACGCACTCGTTCAACTTCCTCTGCCAGATCCCGTGGAGCCGGACGCTGCGCGACGTGCCGACGATCGCCGGCGGTCACCACGAGAAGCTCGACGGCAGCGGCTACCCGCGGGGGCTCAAGGGCGCCGACATCCCGATCCCCGCGCGCATGATGGCGATCGCCGACATCTACGACGCCCTCACCGCGAAGGACCGCCCGTACAAGAAGGCGATCCCCACGGAGAAGGCCCTCGACATCCTCGCCGGCGACGTGACGCGCGGGCAGCTCGACGCCGACCTGTTCGACGTGTTCGTGAACCAGCAGATCTACCAGGTCACGCAACAAGACGGCGGCTAGCGGTTGCTGGCGCTGCACGTCGACGACGGCCTGCGCGTGCCCGCGGCGATGCGGCACAAGCTGCGGGTCGAGGTCGCCCGGATGGTGCGCGCGGCGGCCAGGACCGAGGGCCACGCCGACTTCGAGGTGTCGCTCCGGCTATGCGACGACGCGGCGATCCACGAGCTCAACCGCGGCTATCGCAAGAAGGACAAGCCGACCGACGTGCTCGCCTTCGCGCAGCGCGG
>JAPLLF010000085.1 GCA_026387715.1 Pseudomonadota bacterium | reverse complement strand
ACCGGAGGCCTCGTCGCCCTCGCCCTCGGCGCGGCGCTCGTGCGTCGCCGTCGCCGTCATCGCACGGCCGTCGCGCTCGCCGCGGCCCTGGTCCCGAGCCTCGCCGCCGCCGACGGCGCGCAGAACCTCGACGTCGGCGTGTTCAACCCGACGCCGACGACGATCAACGGGACGTGGAACGTGCAGACCGCCGACGTCGGCGTCGACGGTGACTGGGTCGCCGGGGCGATGGTGTCGTACGCGAGCAAGCCGCTCGTCGCGAACTTCAGCATGCCCGGGCTCGCGCCCGCCGAGCTGATCGCGGGGCGGACGATGTACGAGATCGGTGGCGCGTATGCCTTCCTCGGGAGGTTCGAGGCCGGGCTGCGCATGCCGCTCTACACGCAGAACGGCACGACCTCGACCGCGGACGGCGACCGGATCGCCGGGATCACCGGCACGGAGGCCAAGGGCACGGCGCGCGGCGATCTCGTGCTCCACGGCAAGGCGCGGCTGCTCGACACCAACCTCATGAGCGTCGGCGTGGGCCTCGCGGCCACGCTCCCGACCGCGACCGATGGCCAGTACACCGGCGTCGATGGCCCATCCGGGCGCCTCCTCGCGCTCGCGACCTTCGTGCCGCACCCGCGGCTGACCATCACGGCCAACGTCGGTGGGGTGGTTCGCAAGAAGGCGACCGCGGCGTTGATCACGCAGGGCAGCGGCCTCGCGTACGGCGCGGCGGTGACGTTTCGTGCGCTGGACAAGCTGTGGATCGCCGGCGAGGTGTTCGGCGAGACCGTGCCGTCGGGCCAGAAGGCCACGACCGGCGCCGCCGGTGCGATGACGACGACCGCGGCGCTGTCGCCGATCGAGGGTCTCCTCGGCGTGACCTATCGCCTCGAGCGTCGGGTCAACGTCGGGCTCGCCGTCGGCCGCGGCCTGTCGAGCAGCATCGGCGCGCCGTCGGCGCGTGGCGTCCTGTCGATCACCTACGCGCCGGGCACGCCCGAGCTCAAGCCGATCCATCCGCCTCCCCCGCCGAAGGTCGACGGTGACGCCGACGGCGACGGCATCAAGGACAGCAAGGATCAGTGCGACAACGAGCCCGAGGACTTCGATCAGTTCCAGGACGACGACGGCTGTCCCGATCCGGATAACGATAACGACGGCATCGCCGACGCCGCGGACAAGTGCCCGCTCGACCCCGAGGACAAGGACAAGTTCCAGGATACCGACGGCTGTCCCGACAAGGACAACGACAACGACGGCATCCCCGACGACAAGGACAAGTGTCCGGACAAGGCCGAGGACAAGGACGGCTTCCAGGATCTCGACGGCTGCCCCGACCCCGACAACGACAACGACGGCATCCCCGACGAGAAGGACAAGTGCGTCGATCAGCCCGAGACGATCAACGGCATCACGGATGACGACGGTTGCCCCGACAAGGGCGACAGCGTCGTCGTCGTGAGCCCGGATCGGCTCGAGACCCTCGAGGCGATCCAGTTCGCGGCGAGCAGCCCGAAGATCACGAAGGCGAGCTTCAACGTCCTGGGACAGGTCGCGGCGACGTTGCGCGCGCACCCGGAGATCATCCGCGTGCGCGTCACCACGCACGTCCAGCCGTCGGGCAACGCGGCCAAGGATCAGGAGCTCACCGAGAAGCGCGCCACCGCGGTGCGCGACTGGCTGATCCAGTGGGGCATCGCGTCGAACCGCCTCGACGCGCGTGGCTTCGGCGGGACCAAGACGCTCGTGCCGGCCACCAACCCTGGTTCGGCGGCCGTCAACGAGCGCCTCGAGTTGATCATCCTCGAGCGCAAGTAGCTCGCGCTCACAGCGTGCGCGCGAGCGCGAGCCCGACGACCGTCGTCGCGCCCGCGCGATACAGCGCGTGCGCCGCGGCCGACAGCGTCGCCCCCGTGGTGACGACGTCGTCGACCAGGACGATCGCGCGATCGCGGACGTCCGCGGGACGCGCGTGGAACACCCCGACGAGGTTGTGCTGGCGGGCGGTGCGCGCGAGCGCGCTCTGCGCCGGCGTGGCCCGGAGGCGCCAGAGCGCGGCGCGCGGCGGCGGGAGCGTGGCGTCGCGACAGGCGTGCTGCGCGAGGAGCCAGGCCTGGTCATAGCCACGCATCAGGCGTCGGCGCCAGTGCAGCGGCACCGGCACGACGAGCGCGTCGTGCTGGTGCACGACCGCCGCGACCACCGGCGACCACAACGGCGCGAGGTCGCGCGCGACGTGCAGCTTGCCCGCGAACTTGAGGCGCCGGATCGCGCTGGCGAGCGCGCCGCCGAACCGCCACGGCGCGAGGGTCGGAAACGGCGTCAGCAGCTCCCCGTCGCGCTCGGGATCGCACTCGACGAGCGTCGTCGCACACGTCGGGCAGAACGGGGTCGTCGAGGGCGCGGCGCAGGCGGCGCACTGCGGGGTGAAGAACCAATCGAGCATGCGGCGCGGCATCGACCGCTCGCGCGCGAAGTTGCGTAGTGTCTGCGGGTGACCGGCCGCCGCCTGCCCCACGACCCCTGCTACGTGTACGAGCCGGGGTTCATCAGCGAGGCCGCCAACGCCGAGATCCTCGCGTGGCTCGCCCCGCTCCACCCGCTGTGGGAGATGCGGTTCTCGACCAAGCGTCCACCTCCGCAGGGCAAGCAGCAACGGCCGCTGCTCCGCCCGGTGTACTGGCTCGGCAACTGGCAGTTCGCGTGTCTCGGCTACTACGAGCCGCCCAGGCGCGTGCTGGGGGTCGCGGTCCAGGCCGAGCCATTCCCCGCCGTGCTCGGCAAGCTCGTCGCGCAGATCGAGCAACGCGTGCAGCAGGGCTTTCCGCCGCGCGTCGTGCCGCGGCGCTGGCACCTCAACACGTGCCTGGTGAACTTCCACGGGGATCGCCTCGAGGAGGGCCGCGAGGTCGACGCCGCCCGGGTCGGCGAGCACCGCGACTTCGAGCCCGGTCCGGTCGCGTCGCTGTCGATCGGCGAGCGCGCGCGGTTTCAGTTCGTCCGTCGGGGCGCGCGGCCTGACGCCGCGCCGGTGCGCACGCAGTGGCTCGAAGATCGATCGCTGCAGATCTTCGGCGGCCCCCACTGGAAGGACGACCTGCTCCATCGCGTGCAGCGGGTCGACGACAAGGCCCGGCTCGATCTCCCACCCAGCCTGGCCGGGTTTCGCACGCGGCGCGTGAACTTCACGTTCCGGTACGTCCCCGACGAGCACGTCGTGCCCTACGCGCGCCTCCCGGCCGGCGCGCGCGACGACGTCCGCGACTACGTCGCGGAGCTCGCGAAGACCTCGGCGTTCTTCGCGTCCGCGCTCGCGGACTGATCTATGTTCGCGGCATGGCCCTCATCGACCGCCTCGAACCGCTGTGCGACCTGCTGCTCGGCGCCGCCTATGCCGACGACGACTTCAAGGATCGGGAGCAGGAGGAGGTCCGGGGCCTGCTCGAGGACCTCGTCGGCGGCGAGCTGCCAGCGCAGCTCGAGATCCGGATCAACACGTTCGATGCCAAGGGCTTCGAGCTCGCGGCGACCGCCCACCACTTTCTCGGCGACACCGTCGACGATCGCAAGCGCGTGCTGACGCTGTGCGCGGCGATCAACGACGCCGACGAGGAGGTCGACTTCGCCGAGGACGCCTACCTCCGCGCGCTCGCCACGGCGCTCGAGCTGCCGGCCGCGGCGCTCGCCGGCCTGACGATCGACGTCGAGGTCGACGAGCTCAAGGAGACGTTCGAGAAGGTCCGCAAGGGCCCGCCGCCGCCGCCGAAACGCGCGACGCCGCCGAAGGCTTGAGGCTTCGACGTTCGTGCCACCGAGTGGGATCGCACCACTTCGCCAGGTGTCGGAGACCCGGGCCGCGATCTACGCGCGGAGGCAATGCAGACGATGATGAGTCAGGGGAGCGGGGATCGTGGGGATCGTGGGAATCGCACCCACCACATTCGCCGGTCAAGTCCCTTTTTTTGTGTGATTGCCTGAAGGGG
>JAPLLF010000936.1 GCA_026387715.1 Pseudomonadota bacterium | reverse complement strand
CTCGAGCGCCGGCTCGCGACCCTGCATCCCGAGCGTCGGATCGCGGCCGGCCACCGCGCGCTCGACAGCCTGGCCGCGCGCCGCGACGCCGCGATGCGCCACGCGCTCGACCGCCGCGGCGCCGCGCTGGCCGCGCGCGCCGCGCAGCTCCACGCGCTGTCTCCGCTGGCGGTCCTCGAGCGTGGGTACGCGATGGTCGAGCGCGATGGCGCGGTGCTCGCGGACGCGCGCGCCGCGGCGGTCGGCGATCGGCTGCGCGTGCGGCTCGCCCGGGGCGCCCTCGAGGTCGCCGTGGAGAAGATCGTGGCGCAGATCGCGACGCCGGTCGCGGACGAGCTCACGCACGAGATCCTCGAGGAGCCGTCGTGACGCGGCGTGCGAAGACCCGCGCCCGCGCGGACAGCGTGATGACCGACGCGATGCCCAAGGTCGAGCTCGACGCGCTCGCGCGCATCGACTGGGGCGACGAGGGCGCGGGATCGGGGCGCGCCGAGTCGATCTCGGACGACGAGATCGTCGAGGTCGTGGACGAGCTCCCCGCGTTCGTGCCGCTGGCGTTCGCCGCGTTCGAAGGACCGTCGCTGGTGGCGGGCGCGCAGCAAGCGATCATCGCGGCCGGCCACGCGTGCGCGGTCGCCGGGACCGGGCGCGCCGGGCTCGAGGAGGTCACGCGCGCGCTCACCCGGGGCACGCTCGACGCCCTGCTCGTCGGGATCCCCGGCGGCGAGCCCCTGATCGAGGCCGCGCGCACCGCCGCGCCGCCTCGCCCGGTGATCATCGCGTCGTGCGCCGGATCCGCGCGGGACGCGGTCGCGCGCGCCACCGCGCTGGGCGCGGACCTCGTCGCGATGCGCCCGCACGACCCCGAGCGGCTGGCGCCGATCCTGCTGGCCGCCAGCCGCTTGCACGACGAGCGCCGCCGCGCCCTGGCCGCGACCGGCGCGGCCGCCGCCGAGCTGCACCAGGCCCCACCGGTGTCGACCGGCGAGGCCGGCACGCTCCAGCCGTTCGCGCGGTTCCAGCAGATCCTCGAGCACGAGCTCCGGCGCGCGCGGCGCTACGGCTATCCCCTCGCCGTCGCGCTGTTCGTCGTCGAGGCCGACACCCCGCCGCCGGGCATCCGCGGGATCCTGCGGGCGCGCGCCGGCAACGCGTTGCTCCAGGCGATCCGCGACATCGATCTCGCGACCGAGCTCGACGGCGAGCGCTTCCTCGTGCTGCTGCCGTACACGGAGCTGATCGGGGCGACCGCGGTCGCGCGGCGGATCATCGCGGCGGCCGGCGCGTGCGATCCGGTGGTCACGAGCGGCCGCGCGTTTCCCGTGCGGCTGGTGGGCGCGATCGCCGGCGCGCGGCTCGGCCAGCCGCTGTCGTTCGCGCGGCTGATGAAGGACGTGACGCGGGCCCTCGAGCAGGCGCGGCGCGACGGCGCCGAGCTCGCGGTCCAGCCATGAGCGCGGGCGCTCGTCGGCTCGCCGCGGTGCTCGGCTTTCCGATCGCGCACTCGCGGAGCCCGGCGATGCACAACGCCGCGTTCGCGCAGCTCGGGATCGATGCGGTGATGCTGCCGTTCGCGATCGCCCCGGGCGACCTCGTCGACGCGATCCACGGGCTCCGCGCGATGCGCGCGCTCGGGGCCAGCGTGACGATCCCCCACAAGGTCGACGCCGTCGACGCGTGCGACGCGCTGTCCGACGACGCGCGGGCGATCGGGGCGGTCAACTGCCTGCAGTTCGACGGCGCGCGCATCGTCGGGCACAACACCGACGCGGGCGGCTTCGTGGATGGACTACGCGCCGCGGGGTTCGAGCCGACCGGCAAGCGCGTCGTGATCCTCGGCGGTGGCGGCGCCGCCCGCGCGATCGCGCACGGGGTCGGCGCGGCCGACGTCGTCGTGCGCCGCCCCGACGCGGTCGCGTGGACGACGGCGCGCGCGTGGACCGACGCGACGCTCCGCGCGGTGTTCCGATGCTTGTCCATCAGGGCGCCCGCGCGTTCACGATCTGGACCGGCCAGCCCGCGCCCATCGACGTCATGCGCGCCGCGCTGACGCCTTGACCGACGCGCTACTCCGGCTGCGCCTTGCCGTTGCACTGCACGTCGTCGACGCACGCGCCCTGCTTGCTCGAGCACTCCATGCGGTTCGCCATGTCGTAGACCGGCTTGCCGTCCTCGCTCGTCGCCGGGCTGGACTTGCAGCAGCACGTGTCGGGGACCGCCGAGCCCTCCTTCACGATCGCGCCCTCGGGCGCCTTCTGCGGGCCGCCGCACGCGATGACGAGCAGGGTCAACCAGGAACCGATGACGAGCTTCATGACCGTCGGTCTAACACGGTCGTCATATCGCGCGCCACGCCGAGGTCATCACGCCGATGATCGCCGCCATCCACAGCGTCCCCGCGACGACGACCGCCAGCCAGAACACGATCGGCACGATCGCCAGGTTCGCGGCGTCCGCGGTCGGAGCCGGCTCGGCCCTGGTCGGATGCCACAGCAGCAAGATCATCACCAGCGCGGCCGACCCGAACAGGCCGAGCGCGATCCAGTGCTCCTTGACGTCGAACCACCGCGCCGCCCTGGCCGCGCGCGTCACGGTCTCGCCGAGCGGCGCGAGCTGCGGGACGTCGGCGCCCTCCATCTTCGCGATCCGCTGGAGCTCGGCCTCGTGGGCGTCGTGCTGGAGCCCGATCGCGGTCGGGCTGTCGAGGAACGCGGCCCGCACCTCGACCCGGTAGGTCGGATACACCAGGTTCCCGAGCAGGAACCCGGCCGCGTGGAGCGCGAACGCGAGGACCGCGAACCGCCGCACCGCGCGGTGGCGTCCGAACGCGCCGCGTCGGTACGCGCGCAGCCACAGCACCAGGTGGGTCGCCGCGCCCACCGCCGCGACCCCGACGACGGTGTGCAGCACGAGCAGGGAGCGCGCGGCGGTCTCGGCGAGCACGGCGCGGAGAGTACGCCGAAACGAAGAGAAGGCTCCCTGATGAGGGAGCCTTCACGGGAGGGTACTGCACTGGAACGGGCGATCGTCGGGTGACGAGCGGCGTCGGGTGACGCCCGCCCAGGCGAAGACGACGATCGCTACTGCTGGGTCGCGCTGTGACGACGGATGAACGTGGGGACGTC
>JAPLLF010000953.1 GCA_026387715.1 Pseudomonadota bacterium | reverse complement strand
GTCGGCGAGCTCGCGATCACCGGCGATCACGGGCTCGCCGAGCAGCCGCGGACCTCGCAGCTGGTCGTCGCGGATCGTCGAGATCCGAAGCCGTGGCTCGTGCCGGTCTCCGGGTTCCGGAGGATCACCGCGATCACGGCGCGCCAGGACGGCACGATCGTGATCGGTGGCGCGGACGGCGAGCTCGCCGCCGTGACCGTCGACACCTGGGCGCAGGCGCGCCTCCGCGAGCGAACGCGCCATCCGCCGCGCGTGTCCGACGACAACCTCGCGTGGGCGACCTACACGGCCGACGCGATCACCGCGCTGTGCACGCTGCCCGACGACCGCGTGGTCGCTGCCAGCGCCGACGGCGAGCTCACGATCGTCGGGGACGACGACGGCGTGCGGCTCGAGGTCGCCGGCACCGTGCGCTCGATCGCTGCCCATCCGGACGGCCACGTCCTCGCGATCGGCTACAAGCGGGGCGGCTTCGCGGGCCAGGCCTCGGTGGTCGCGATCGTCGCGCTCGATCCCGTGCTCGCCCCGTCGCTGCGCACGCCGCGCCTGATCGACGCCGCGCGCGCGGTCGACGCGCAGCGCTTCGAGCCCGAGATGCTCGCGGTGTTCGCCGACGCGCTCGAGCAGCACGGCGCCCCACCGGCGCTGCCCGCCCACGTGCGCGGGCTCGGCGCGTGGCGCAGCTGCTGGATCGTCGACGCGCTACTGGGCCGCGCGAGCGCGTGGACGTAGGAATGCCTCGATCGCGGCGGTGACCGCGACGGGGTTCTCCACCGTCGACGAGTGCCCGGCGTCCGGGATGCGCACGAGCGTCGCCCCGGCGATCGCCGCGCGGATCGCCTCGGCCTTCGCGGGCACCGTGGCGACGTCCTGCTCTCCGACGACGACCAGCGTCGGCGCGGTGATCCGCGCGAGCTCGTCGACCATGCCCGCGCGATCGATCACGCCGTTGGTCGCGCGCCAGAGATCCTTGCGCGCCATCATGAGCGTCATGTAGCGCGCGACCTCGGCCTTCCGGCTCGGATCCTCGAGGATCGCGCGCCCCAGCATGATCGGCGCGACGCGCGACGCGACGACCCGCGGCCCCAGCACGCGCGTGACGTTCGCGAGCAGGCGGTACTTGCCGACGTTCTCCACGGGCTCGGGATCGGCCGAGGTCTCGACGAGGATCAGCGAGCGCACGAGGTCCGGCCGGCGCGCGCCCATGCGCATCGCCACGAAGCCGCCCATCGACAGCCCGCAGAAGTGCACCGGCGTGGCCGCGACGCGCTCGACGACCTGCACCGCGTCCTTCCACACCAGCTCGATCCCGATGCACGTGCGCCGATCCGCGGCGCTCTGCCCCTGCCCCCGATGATCGTAGGCGATGCAACGATAGCGGTCGCGGAGCGCGGCGATCTGCGGCGCGAACAGCGCCGTCGACCACAGGAGGCCGTGCGAGAACACGATCGTCTCGCCGGTCGACCCGGGGCCCGTGTCCTCGTAATACAGCTGCGTATCCGCGAGCTCGAGCATCGGCATGGGGTCGAGTCTCGCAGTCAGATCGGGCTAGTGTCGATCGATGGATTGCTACGATCGTGCGTTCGCCGCGGGCCTCGCGGCCGATCGCGTGGGCTTCGCGTTCCTCGCCGGCTATCGCGAGGCGCTGCGCGTACTCGTGCCGGACGCGCCGCACACCATCGCGCTGTGCGCGACCGAGGCCGGCGGCGG
>JAPLLF010000307.1 GCA_026387715.1 Pseudomonadota bacterium | reverse complement strand
AAGGTCGAACGCGCCGACGGCGCCCGCTATCAGGTCTACGCGCAGAAGGACGGGCGCAAGGTCTACGTGGGGTCCTACGCGTCGAAGCGCGAGGCGCAATCGGCCGACGAGGATCACCGCGTGACCCAGCGGAAGATCGCGACGGGCGAGCTCGCGCCCGAGGTCGACATGAAGCGCACGCTGACGGCAGCGATGGACGAGTGGCTCGCGTCGCTCAAGGCGCGAGGATCCCGCTCGCATGGCGGCTATCGGGACCGCGCCCGCATCTACATCACCCCGGCGCTCGGATCGGTCGCTGTAGCGCGTCTCACGCGCTCCCAGGTGATGCGGTGGCGGGACGAGCAGGCGGTGCGGTTCTCGCCCGCGACGGTCAACGGCAACCTCACGGCGCTTTCGTCGGCCTATCAGTACTTCATCGACCGGCAGTGGATCGACGCGAACCCTTGTCACGGCGTCGCGCAGATCGAGTCGCCCGATCGGCTGTACACGTGGATCCAGACCCACGAGGAGATCACGAAGCTCCTACTCGAGTGCCCCAAGGGCATCCGCGAGATCGCCACGCTGGCGCTCGGGACCGGCATGCGGCTGGACGAGCTCCTCCACCTGCAGTGGGCGGACGTCGATATCGAGCGGCGGCTGATCAGCGTCCACCGGGGCCGCCAGGGCACCGTCAAGAGCGGGAAGGCGCGCCGGGTGCCCATCCTCAACTCGATGCTCTCCTTCGTCAGAGGGCTCGCCCTGCAGCGTGATGGGCACGCCCTCGTGTTCCCGGGCGAGAACGGCAAGCCGCGATCGAAGCCGGGGGTTCGCTACCCGTTCAAGCAGGCCGCCGACCGCGCCGGGTTCTCCAAGGCGCTCCGGTTCCACGACCTACGCCACACGTTCGCGTCGCACTGGGTGCTCGATGGCGGGGACATCTTCCGGCTGTCCAAGCTGCTCGGACACAGCAACGTGACGGTCACCCAGAAGGTCTACGCGCACCTCGCGCCCGAGGCCTGGGAGCGCGACTACCACCGGGTCTCGTTCACCGTGCCGGATGACGGCGCCGTGTACGGGATGACGAAGCGGCGGGCGCTCGTGGCGGTGCCGTAGCGCGACCCGAAAGGAGACAACAGGGAGACAGAGCTCCGCGAGCGCCGTAACCTACTGTAATTTCTTCGGTCCCAGGCCGTACTTCTTCATCTTGTCGATCAGCGTGACGCGTGACACCCCGAGGCGACGCGCGGCCTCGGACTGGTTGCCGCCGGTCGCCTGCAGCGCGGCGTGGACGAGGTTGCGCTCGAACGCCTCGACCTGCTCCTTGAGCGACGGGCCGTGCCGCGCGTCGCCGGCGGGCTCGAGGTCCGCGCTCGTGGCCGGATCGATCGTCGCCGGTTCCGGGGCGGCGTCGGGGCCGATGCCCATGGTGGCCTCGTAGTCGGCGAGGCCGATCACGCCACCCGCCGACAGCGCCGCGAGCCGCGCGATCGTGTTCTCGAGCTGGCGGACGTTGCCAGGCCACTCGGTGCGCGTCAGCACCTCGACGAGGGCCGGCTCGAGCGACACGGCCCCGAGCCCGAACCGGTCGCCGTAGCGCCGCGCGAACTCGGCGGCCAGGGCGGGGATGTCGTCGCGGCGGTCGCGCAGCGGCGGGACGACGAGCTCGACGACGGCGAGCCGGTAGTAGAGGTCCTCGCGGAACGTGCCGACCTTGGTGTCGGCGGCGAGATCGCGATTGGTCGACGCGACGACGCGGACGTCGACCTTCTCGATGCGCCCCGATCCGACCGGCTGGATCTCGCCCTCCTGGAGCGCGCGCAGGAGCTTGGCCTGGATCGGCAGCGGCAGCTCGCCGATCTCGTCGAGGATCAGCGTGCCTCCATCGGCCTGCGCGAAGAAGCCGGGGCGGCTCGCGGTCGCGCCGGTGAACGCGCCGCGCACGTGCCCGAACAGCTCGGCGTCGGCGAGCTCGGCGGGCAGGGCGGCGCAGTTGAACCGCACGAGCGGGCGCTTCGCACGCGTGGACTGCGCGTGCAGGAGCTCGGCGACGAACTCCTTGCCGGTCCCGGTCTCGCCGCGCACGAGCACGGTGACGTCGCGCGACGCGACCCGGCTGGTGGCCTCGAGGAGCCGGCGCATCGGGCGCGAAGCGCCGATGATGCGGCGACCGAGCGTCTGCTCGGCGGCTAGCCGGCGATTGTCGACGCGTAGCCGGCGGGTCTCGAGCGCGCGCTCGATGACGAGCGCGACCTCGTCGATGTCGAACGGCTTGGGCAGGTAATCGTAGGCGCCTTGCTTCATCGCGGCGACGGCGACGCGCTCGCTGCCGTGCGCGGTCAGCAGGATGATCGGGAGCGTCGCGTCGCGCTGCGCGAGGTGCCCCATCAGCTCGAGGCCGTCCATGCCGGGCATCGCGAGATCCGTCAGCACCACGTCGGCGTCGTCGAGCTTGCCGAGCGCCTCGCTGCCGGAGCGCGCGGTGATCACGCGATGCCCGCGCTCGGTCAGCACCTCGCTCAGCGTGAACAGGACGCCGGGCTCGTCGTCGACGAGGAGGACCGAGCTCACGAGGGGGCTCGGGCCGACGACGAGGGGGCGATCGACGCGATCGAGGCGATCGGGAGGCGCTGGCAGGGGGGCATCGTCCTGGGCAGCGTGATCGTCGCGGTCGTGCCGCTGCCGACGATGCTCGCATAGCGTAGCTGGCCGCCGTGCTGCGCGATCACGCCCTGCGCGAGCACGACCCCGAGGCCCGTGCCATTGGGGCGGGTGGTGAAGAACGACGTGCCGAGCCGCGCCAGATCGTCGGCCGAGATGCCGCGCCCGGTATCGCGGACCTCGAGCAGGACGCCGTCGGTCGTGGTGCGCAGGTTGGTCGTCACGCGCCCGCCGGTCGGCGTCGCCTCGATCGCGTTGGACACGAGGTTGATGAGCGCTTCCTTGAGGCGTCGCGGATCACCCTGGGCGGGGGTCGGCGTGCCGTCGAGGACGAGCGTCACGCCCGCCTGTTCGGCGCGCCCGGCGAGCACGTCGAGCACGTCCTGGGTGACGACGTGCAGATCGATCGGCTGGGGCTCGAGATCTTCGAGCGGTCGCGAGAACGACAGGTACTCGCCGAGGATCGTGTCCATGCGGCTGATCTCGGAGGCGACGACCGCGAGGCGCTCCTGGGTGCGTTCGCTCTCCGGCGTGCGCGCGACGAGCTGGCAGAGCCCCTTGATCGAGGCGAGCGGGTTCTTCAGCTCGTGCGCGACCTTGGCCCCGACGGACTGCAAGCGATGGAGCTGGGCGTCGAGCTCGGTCAGGCGCTCCTCGCGGAGGCACGCCACGTTCTGGCCCGTGCGGTTCGCGATGAACGCGAGCTTGCCGACCAGCATGTGGAGGATGAACAGGTTCCAGCCGATGCCGATGAACATGCACGCGACGAAGTGGACGTCGGGCAGCGTGGGGCCGACGATGCGGGTCGGCAGGCACAGCACGCCGAGGATCAGGAGCCCGTTCGCGGCGGCCATCCACCGCGACACGGCGTGCGGCCCGAAGAACAGCAGCGACAGGATGGCCGGCAGCAGCGTGCCGGGAATGAACGGCGAGTGGGCGCCGCCGGTGAGCACCGCGTTGCCCACGAGGAACAGCTGCGACGTCACGTTCATCCAGATGAAGGTCTGGTCGATCGAGTGATCGGGCTTGCAACGCGCGTGGACCACGAGCAGCCGGTGCACGATCCCGAACAGGACGTAGGCGACGAGGCTCCCGACGATGCGCCACGTCGGGTACCCGCCATGGACCATGAACGTGACGAGCACGGCCTCGACGAGCAGCCCGAACTTGAGCATCTTCCGCGCGGTCGCGTCGCTGTCCTCGATGAAGAACTGATCGCGGCTGCGGCGCCAGGCCTCCTGCGCGGGCGAGATCCGCTCGGCGCTCGGGCGCAGGGGTGGGGAAGCCGACACGACTGCGGTGATTGCGAGTCGCGTGCCATCGCGATCTGGAACCTCCACCCGCGTCACCATGCGACAGACTGTACCTTCGGGCGGATGGCCACGAAACGTGGGTCTGATCGTCACGTTTCGTGACGATCGAACTCCGATCAGGTGTACGGCATCCCGACAGGTTCGGGCTGCCGAGCCGGCCTGCCGTGCCTGTGGTCGTGGCACACCCGATGCTTGACGGCCAAGGCATGAAGACTCTGGCCGCGTTCCTCGGAACCACCCTCTTCGCGCTCTCCGCGTCCGCGCAGCCGAAGGCGCCGACGCCGAAGGCGCCCGTTCCGACGACGCCGGTCGCGCCCCCGGTGGTCGCGCCCCAGCCGGCCACCGACGACATGGCGACGTTCGAGAAGGAGCTCGGGGCGCTGTTCGCGGCCAACGGGCTCACCTCCGAGCAGGCCGCGCAGCGAGCGCGCACCGCCTCTCCGACGGTTCGTCGCAAGGTCGCCGAGGTCGACGTGGCGATCGCGCAGGCCGAGCAAGCCGAGCTCGCCCGGGTGCCGCAGGTCGGCGCGAAGGTCCAGTACACCCGGCTGTCCTCGATCGACCAGCCCATGATCGCGCCGGGGTTCTCGTTCCCCGTCTACCTCAACAGCTACGCCGCCACGGCGCAGGTCGGGGTGAACCTGTCCGACTACGTGCTGCGCTACCCGGCGCTGGTCGACGGTGCGAAGCTCGGGCTCGAGACCGCACGCATCTCCCGGCGGTCGGCCGAGGTCAGCGCGGGACAGGAAGCGCGGCTGTCGTATTACGAGTGGGTCCGCGCCAAGCTGCAGGTGCTGATCTCGACCCGCCAGCTCGCGCAGGTCCGGGCGACGCTCGGGCAGGTGCGAGCCCTCGCCGAGGCGCAGCGGCTGTCGAAGGCCGATCTCATGCGCGTCGAGTCGCAGGAGGCGCAGGCGGAGCAGGTGGTCGATCAGCTGCAGAACCTCGCCCTGCTGCGCGAGGAGCAGCTCCGGCTGATCACCGGCGCCACCCCCGAGGACAAGTTCGAGATCGGCGAGGACGTTCGCCAGGACATCGTCGCGCCCGGCGCCGCGCCCCTCGATCAGCTGATGACCTCGACCACGCAGCAGCGCCTCGAGTTCAAGGTGCTCGACACCGGGATCAAGGCCAAGGAGAAGCAGCTCGAGGCGGAGAAGGCCGGGCAATATCCGAAGCTGACGGCGTTCGCGGCGGCCGACTTCTCGAACCCGAACCAGCGGATCTTTCCGCAGAAGGACGAGTTCAACCTGACCTGGTCGGCCGGGCTGGCGGTGTCGTGGACGCTCAACGAGACGCTGATCGCGCGCGCCAACGATCGCCGCATCCGCGCCGAGACCAGCGAGCTGCGCGCCGATCGCGAGAACCTCGAGCGGGGAGCGCGGATCGAGGTGCTCGCGGCGCAGCAGGCCGTCGCGATCGCGCAGCACGCGCTCACGACCTCGCAGAAGGGGCTCGACGCCGCGACCGAGGGCTATCGGGTGCGTCGCGAGCTGCTCAACGCCGAGCGCGCCACCGCGGTCGAGCTCGTGGATGCCGAGACCGATCTGACGCGGGCTCGGATCACGGCGCTCAACGCGCGCGTCGATCTACGGGTGGCGATGGCACAGCTTGCACACGCCCTCGGCAACGACACCACGTCGAAGTAGTCGTCGGTCACCCCACACCTGTACGGTAACCCGACAGGCTCGACGCGAGGTTTCGAGTGGATGGCGAGGGTGTCGGGGTAGATCGGGACGTCTCGACTGGCAAAGGCCATGCATCAGCCCGGCCTCATGCGTTCGCTGTCGCTCATCGGTATCGGCCTGGTCCTGATCGCTGGCTGCAAGAAGCCACCGGACGCGACCGCTCAGAAGAAACCTCCCCCCGCTCCGGTCAAGATCGAGACGATCATCGCGACCGAGTCCTCGACGCCGGAGATCCTCACCCTGACGGGCCTCGTCGCGCCGGATCAGCGCTCGGAGGTCACCGCGGACACCCAGGGCAAGGTCATCGCCGTGATGGTGGATCGTGGCCAGCGGGTCAAGATGGGCGAGGCGGTCGTGCGGCTCGACGTCCGAAACGCCGCGCTGTCGGCCCGCGAGGCGAACGCGAACCTCGAGAACGCGCGCGCGCAGAAGGCGCTCGCCGAGCAAGAATGCACGCGCGCCAAGGCGCTGTTCGACAAGGGTGCGATCACTCGCAGCGAGTTCGATCGCCAGAGCACCCAGTGCACCTCGGCGCTCCAGCAGGTGAGCGCCGCGCAGGCGCGCACGGAGATGATCGCGAAGAGCGTCACCGACGGCGTGGTGCGCGCGCCGTTCGACGGCGAGGTCGCCGAGAAGATGGTCGCGCCGGGCGAGTGGGTCGCGCCGGGCCGCGCGCTGTTCACGCTCGTCGACGACTCACCCCTGCACGTCGAGCTGTCGGTTCCCGAGATCGCGGTCGCCGCGATCAGCGAGAAGCAGCGGGTCACGCTCACCGCGGTCGGGCGGCCAGGCGTGCAGTACAACGCGACCATCACCCGCGTCGGCGCCGAGATCGGTCGCACGCGATCGCTGATCGTCGAGGCGACGATCGACGCGGGGCCGCCCGTCGTGCTCCACGTGGCGACGGCCGAGGCCGCCAAGCCCGAACCGGTCAAGCCCGAGCCCATGAAGGCGGGCAGTGGGAGCGGGAGCGGGAGCGCCACGAAACCGCCGACGCCGCCGACGACGCCGACGTCCATGAACCCCCTGCAACAGCCCCTGGTGCCGGGCATGTTCGCCGAGGCGCGCGTCGTCGTCGGTCAGAAGCTGCGTCCCGTGTTGCCGGCGAGCGCGGTCAAGCTGAGCGGGCGCACGTGGCACGCCTACGTCGTCATCAAGGGTGAGGTCGTGGAGCGCATCGTCCAGCTCGGCCCCGAGCCGGAGCCCGGCAAGGTGTCCATCGGCATCGGCATCGAGCCCGGCGAGCGCGTCGTCGCGACGATCACCGACCAGATCATCGATGGTCTGCGGGTGGTGGAGTAGGCCATGCAATGGCTCGCACAGGTGTGCGTGAAGCGGCCGGTGTTCGCATCGGTGCTCATCCTCACGCTGCTCGTCGTCGGGCTCGTCGGTTACCGGAGCCTCGGCGTCGATAAGTTCCCCAAGATCGACTTCCCGCTCGTCACGATCGTGACGCCGTATCCCGGCGCGTCGCCGGCCGCGGTCGAGAGCGACGTCACCGACAAGATCGAAGAAGCCGTCAACACGATCAGCGGGCTCGAGACGCTGTCGTCGGTGTCGACCGAGGGCGTGTCGCTCGTGATCGCGCAGTTCTCGCTCGAGATCGACCCGAGCAAGGCGAGCAGCGACATCAGCGAGCACATCGCCGGCATCCTCCGCGACCTGCCGCCGGGCATCCGCCCGGAGGTCAAGAAGGCCGATCCCGACGCCGCGCCGGTCATCGTGCTGTCGGTCAAGGGGCCGCCGAACACGCCGACCCGCGAGCTCACGCGCGTGGCCGAGAAGACCGTGAAGGGGCGCCTCGAGCGGATCGCGGGCGTCGGTCAGGCCGTCGTCATCGGCGGGCAGGAGCGCCAGATCAACGTCACGCTCGACGCGATCAAGCTCGCCGCGACCGGCGTGTCCGCGCTCGAGGTGATGCACGCGATCCAGACCGGCAACGTCAACGTGCCGGGCGGTCGCATCGAGCAGGGGCCGGTCAACAACACGCTGCGCGTCGAAGGGCGCGCGGTCGAGGCCAGCGAGATCGGCAACATTCCCGTCCGCCAGATGGGAACCCACGCCGTGCTCGTGCGCGACGTCGCCGAGGTGATCGACTCCGAGGAGGACGCCGACACCGCCGCCACCCGCAACGACGACAAGGCGATCGCGCTGCTGGTGCGCAAGCAGTCGGGCACCAACACGGTCGCGGTCGTCGACGCGGTGAAGCGCGGGGTCGCGGAGATGGGGATGAGCCTCCCGAAGGGCTACTCGGTCGACGTCGTCCGCGATAACTCGCTCCAGATCCGCACGTCGGCGGATCAGGTGCTCGAGCACCTCGTGATCGGCGCGCTGCTCGCGGCGATCGTCGTGCTCGTGTTCCTCGGCAGCCTGCGCTCGACGGTGATCGCGGCCGTCTCGATCCCGGTCTCGATCATCTCGACGTTCGCGCTCATGAAGCTCGCCGGGTTCACGTTGAACCTGATGACGCTGCTCGCGCTCGCGCTCGCGGTCGGCATCGTGATCGACGACGCGATCGTCGTGCTCGAGAACATCTATCGCACGATCGAGGAGAAGCGGATGAAGCCGTTCGCGGCGGCGATCCACGCGACCCAGGAGATCGGGCTCGCGGTCCTCGCCACGACGCTGTCGCTGATGGCCGTGTTCCTCCCGGTCGCGTTCATGAGCGGCATCGTCGGGCGCTTCCTCTACAGCTTCGGCCTGACGATGGCGTTCGCCATCGGCGTGTCGATGATCGTCGCGTTCTCGCTGACGCCGATGATGGCCGCGCGCATGCTCGCGCCGCCGCCCGAGGGCGACGAGGAGCGCAAGCGGACGATCCTCGAGCGGTTCAGCGACGGGATCTATCGCCCGATCGAGCGCGGGTACACGGCGCTGCTCGGGTTCTGCCTGCGCCGTCGCTGGATCGTCGGGATCGCGATCATCGGGTCGTGCATGACGACCGGCCCGGTCGCCAAGAAGGTCGGCGGCGCGTTCCTGCCGACCAACGACGAGGCGCAGTTCGAGATCTACGTGCAGACGCCCGAGGGCACGACCCTCGAGGCGACCACGCTCATCGCGGATCGGATCGCCCGCCAGACCCGGGGCATCCCCGAGGTCGAGTCGACGCTCGTCACGGTCGCCGACAGCGACGCGCGCACGGCGAACGTCGCCCACATCTACGTGCACCTCACGGATCCCGAGACCCGGACGCGCGCGCAGAACATCGTGATGGAGGAGTGCCGGACGACGGTGCTGCCCAACGTGCCGAAGGGGACGCGCGTCGCCGCCCAGCTGGTCAACGACTTCTCGATCGGCACGCAGGACGCCGCGGTCATGTACATGGTCAGCGGCCCCGACCTCGACAAGCTGCAGCGCTACGGCAAGGCCGCGCTCGACAAGATCCGGGCGATCCCCGGCGTCACGGATCTCGACTCGAGCCTCGTCGACCCGATGACCGAGACCACGGTCAAGCCGGACCTCGTGCGCGCGGCGATGCTCGGCGTCGACCCGCAGGACATCACGAACACGCTCGCGGTGCTCGTCGGCGGCGCGACCGCGTCGACGTTCGAGAGTCGCGGCGATCAGTACGCGGTGTTCCTCCGCGCCGCGGAGCGGTTCCGCGACGATCCCAAGTCGCTCAGCCTGATCGCGGTGCCGTCGCGCACGCTCGGGCAGGTGCCGCTGTCCGACGTGATCTCGTACAAGTCGACGCTCGCGACGTCGAAGATCACCCGCACCAGCCGCGAGCGCTCGGTGACGATCAGCTGCAACGTGTCGCCAGGCTTCGACGAGTCCGCCGTCGCCGACGGCGTCGAGCAGGTGCTCAAGGAGCTCGACATGCCGGGCGGCTACACGATGGAGCCGTTCGGGCGCAGCAAGGAGATGAAGAAGCTCGGCCCCGCGTTCATGTTCGCGATCGCGATGGCGTTCGTCTTCATGTTCCTGGTGCTCGCCGCGCAGTTCGAGTCGTGGCTG
>JAPLLF010000730.1 GCA_026387715.1 Pseudomonadota bacterium | reverse complement strand
ATCTGGCGCACGATCCCGAGCGCGTGGACGAGCGGCAAGGGGCCGAGGCGGCTCATGCGATCGCAGAGCGCCTCGCCCTCGAGGTGCTCCATGACGATGTAGGCGGTGCCGTCGACGTGATAGCCGAAGTCGTGGATCTGCACGACGCCCGGATCGGCGATCGCGGCGGTCGCGCGCGCCTCGTTGAAGAAGCGATCGACGATGTCCTGCTGCGACGACAGGTCCGGGCGCAACGTCTTGATCGCGGCGCGGCGGCCGAGCAGGTCGTGCTCGCCGAGCCACACCATGCCCATGCCGCCCTTGCCGAGCAACTTGAGGATTCGATACTGACCGATGTGGTTGGGCTGCACGGCTGACGATCCGTGCTGCACCGCGTGCGCCAACGCGTCGCCGAGCGCGGACGCACGGTGGGCGCTACGGCTCGGACAGGAACGGGTAGCGATGGTCAGTCGGCGACACGAACGTCTCCTTGATCGTGCGCGCCGCGGTCCACCGCAGGAGGTTCAGCGCGGAGCCGGCCTTGTCGTCGGTGCCGGACGCGCGGCCGCCGCCGAACGGCTGCTGTCCGACGACCGCGCCGGTGGGCTTGTCGTTGATGTAGAAGTTGCCGGCCGCGTGGCGCAGCTCGGTCATCGCGTGGGCCACCGCCACGCGATCGCGCGCGAACACGGCGCCGGTGAGCGCGTACGGTGACGTCGCGTCGACGAGGCGGAGCGCGTCGTCCCACGCGTCGTCGGGGTACACGTGCAGGGTCACGATCGGGCCGAAGAACTCCTCGGACATGTGCCGGACGTGCGGGTTCTCGGTGGTCAGCAGCGTCGGGCGGACGAAGTAGCCGATCGAGTCATCGGTCTGACCGCCCGCGGCGATCGCCATGCCGGGGGTCGCGCGCGCCTCCGCGATCGCGGCGGCGTGCTTGTCGAACGCGCCCTTCTTGATCACGGCGCCCATGAAGTTGGTGAAGTCCGACACGTCGCCGACCTTGAGCGCCTCGATCGTGTCGACGAGCTCGGTCTTCATCGCGTGCCAGATCGACGTCGGCACGTACACGCGCGACGCGGCCGAGCACTTCTGCCCCTGGTACTCGTATCCGCCACGCACGATCGCGGTCGCCACCGCGCGGGGATCGGCCGAGTGGTGGGCGACGATGAAGTCCTTGCCGCCGGTCTCGCCGACCAGGCGCGGGTAGGTCTTGTAGGTCTCGATGTTGTGCGCCACGCGCTTCCACATCATGCGGAACACGTCGGTGGAGCCGGTGAAGTGGATGCCCGCGAGCGCCGGATGGTCGAGGACGACGTTGGTCTGATCGTGCGCGAGGCCCGGGATGAAGTTGATCACGCCGGGCGGGAAGCCGGCCTCCTCGAACAGCTGCATGATCGTCCACGACGACAGCAGCGACGCCTCGGCGGGCTTCCACACGACCGTGTTGCCCATCAGCGCGGGCGCCGACGGCAGGTTGCCGCTGATCGCGGTGAAGTTGAACGGCGTGAGCGCGAACACGAAGCCCTCGAGCGGGCGCAGCTCGGTCATGTTCCACACGCCCGAGCCGCGGGGCGACCGCGGCTGCACGCGGTAGAGGTCCTGCGCGAACTGCACGTTGAACCGGAGGAAGTCGATCAGCTCGCAGGCCGCGTCGATCTCGGCCTGGTGCGCGGTCTTGCTCTGGCCGTGCATCGTCACGGCGTTGACGCGGGCACGCCATGGCCCGGCGAGCAGCTCGGCCGCGCGCAGCAGGATCGCCGCGCGATGCTCCCACGCCAGGCCGCTCCACTCGCGGCTCGCGGCGAGCGACGCGCGGATCGCGCGCGCGGCGACGTCGGCGTCAGCGCAGTGGAACCGCGCGATCACGTGCTTGTGGCGGTGCGGCATGACGACGTCGCGGGTCTTGCCCGTGAACACGTGCTCGCCGCCGACGACGCACGGGATCTCGACGACCTCTCGCTCGATCGTCGCGAGGGCGGCCTTGAGGCGCGCTCGCTCGGGACTGCCGGGTGCGTAATCGAGGATCGGCTCGTTGACGATCTCGGGAACGGCGACGATGGCGTCTTGCATCGCCAACGTCTACCACGGCCGACCGCCGCGCTCAGCGCTTCGTCGTCGGGAGCATCGGCGGCGGCTGGGCGCTGCCGGGCGGTGGCACGACGCGCGTCTGCCCGGCCTTGCACGCGGCGATGTCGGCCATCGTCTTGGTCGCGACCAGGCACCGACGCTGCTCGGCGGTGAGCATGCGCGCCTTGCACTCGGCGATGTCCTGCTTGCCCCCGCCGAACAGGCCCTCGTGGCCGGCGATGCCTTGCGACATGACGGTCGCGAGGTGGGTCATGACCACCGTGCAGCTCGGGCCCGGATCCGCGGCCGGCTGGCCACACCCGACCAGCGCCAGCACCACGACGACCGATCGCGCCGTCCTCACGTGAACCTCCGCGTCATGATCGTGCGCGGCGAGGCGACGAAGCCGGAGCGCTCGTAGAGCCGCATCGCCGGGTTCTCGGGCCGCACCTGCAGGTGCAGCGCGTGGATCCCGATCGCGCGCAGGTGCGGCTCGAGCAGGTCGAGCGCCGCGCGGCCCGCGCCGCGACCGCGCGCGTCGTCGACGATCCACAGCTCCGTGAGCCAGGCCTCGCGCCCGGCGAACTCGAGATCGTAGCCGTAGGTCACGAGCGCGTAGCCGACCACGGCCTGGTCGTCGCTGATGATCCACGCGCCGCCGAGGCTCGGGTCGCCGATGGTGATGGTCATGCGGGGGATCACGGTCGCCAACCTGAAGCTACTCGCGGTCGAGGTAGGTGTAGCCGATCATCCCCTGGCGGAACCGGTTGATGAGCGTGCGGCTCTCCTCGATCGTCATCAGCTTCTTGCGCAGCGCCTGCTCGACGTTGTTGCGCATGCGCCCGAGCAGATCGCTCGGCGAGTAGTCGACGAACTGGAGGACCTCGGCGACGGTGTCGCCGGCGACCACCTCCTTGACGTCGTAGTCGCCCTCCGGCGACAGCTGCACGTGCACCGTGTTGGTGTCGCCGAACAGGTTGTGGAGGTCGCCGAGGATCTCCTGGTAGGCCCCGACGAGGAAGATGCCCAGGTAGTAGTCCTGGCCCTCCGCCTTGGGGTGGAGCTCGAGCACGTGCTTGACGTCGCGCAGATCGATGAACGAGTCGATCTTGCCGTCGGAGTCACACGTGATGTCGGCGAGCGTCGCGCGGCGCGTCGGCTCCTCGTGGAGGCGATGGATCGGCGCGATCGGGAACAGCTGATCGACCGCCCAGGCATCGGGCACCGACTGGAACATCGAGAAGTTGCAGAAGTAGGTGTCCGACAGCGCCTTCTCGAGGCCCTCGAGCTCCTCGGGCATGTGCGGCTGGCCGCGCGAGAGCTGGAGCACCTTGTCGCAGATCGCCCAGAACAGATTCTCGCAGAGCACGCGGTGCTCGAGCGAGAGGTGCCCGAGGTTGAACAGCTGGAGGACCTGGTCCTTGTACTCGACCGCGTCGTGATAGCTCTCGAGCATGTTCTTCGGCGAGACGCCCTGGTAGGTCTCCCACATGTTCGTGACGAGCGGCGGCGCCGGGCGGACGAGCTGCGCCGGCACGTTGGTGTCGAACTCGGTGACGCCGAGCACGTTGACGACGAGCACCGAGTGGTGGGCGGCGATCGCGCGCCCCGACTCGCTGACGATGTTCGGGTGCGGCACGCCGTCGGCGTCGCAGATCTCCTTGATGGAGAACACGACGTCGTTGGCGTACTCCTGCACCGTGTAGTTCATCGACGACGCGAAGTTGGTCTGCGAGCCGTCGTAGTCGACGCCGAGCCCGCCGCCGACGTCGAGGTAGGCGAGGCCCTTGGCGCCCATCTTGAAGAGCTCGACGAACAACCGGCCGGCCTCGCGCAGCGCGTTCTTCACGCTCTTGATCGCGCTGATCTGCGATCCGAGGTGGAAGTGGAGCAGCTTGAGGGTGTCGACCTCGTTCCAGGTCTTGAGCTTGGCGACCGCGTCGACCATCTCGGCCGCGGACAGCCCGAACTTCGAGAAGTCGCCGCCCGACTGCTCCCAGCGACCGGCGCCGCGCGACGACAGGCGCGCGCGGATGCCGAGCGACGGCTTGATCTTGACGCGCTCGCTGACCCGATGGATCTGGTCCATCTCGGTCGGCTTCTCGACGACGAGGATGACGGTCTTGCCCATCTTCGACGCGAGCAGCGCGGTCTCGATGTACTCCTCGTCCTTGTAGCCGTTGCAGATGATGATCGACTCGTCGTCCTGGTGGATCGCCATGATCGCCAGGAGCTCCGGCTTGCTGCCGGCCTCGAGCCCGTAGTGGAACGGCCGCCCGTACTCGATGATCTCCTCGACCACGGTGCGGTTCTGGTTGACCTTGATCGGGTACACGCCGCGGTACTGCCCGCCGTAGCCGTACTCCTTGATCGCGCTCGTGAACGCGCCGCACAGCAGCTCGATGCGGGCGCGCAGGATGTCGCTGAACCGCAGGAGGATCGGCAGCTGGATGCCGCGTGCGACGAGGTCGCCGATCAGCTCCTTCATGTCGATCGAGCCGGCCTCGACGTTGCGCGGCTGCACGGCGAGGTTGCCCTTGTCGTTGACGATGAAGTAGCCACATCCCCAGCGGGGAATGTTGTAGAGGTCGTTCGCGTCGTTCGCGGTCCAGCGGCGGAGCGGATCGTTGGCGAGAATAGCTTTGGCGCGGGCCATTTCTGTGATCATGCAGTACGGCCAATCGCCCCCCCATGCAACGAGATCCAACGCCGAATGACGGCAACATTTCTGCCGCCGAAGACGCGGTCGTGAGCGCCGCCTCGTCGAGCGCGTGGGTGTCGTCGACCGACGCCGCGCCGTGGGCGAAGCTGCGCTCGCTGGCGGCGCTGCGCTACCACGGCACCGGCTGGTGGCTCGACCGCGTGCTGCCGCGCTCGCCGATCGGCCTCCTCGTCGCCGCGCTCGCGCTGCCGTTCGCGTGGTTCGGCGTCGGCCTCGCCGTGGCCGACGATCGCGCGGCGTTCGCGGCGACGCCCGACGTGGTCCACCAGCTGTGGTTCTTCCCGCTCCACCTGATCTGCCTCCGGCTCGTCGGCGGCCTGTGGGCGCGCGGGCTCGATCCCTCGCTCGACGGGCTCGCGATGGGCGACGTCTCGAAGCGTCGCATCCGGCTGGGCGCGCTCGGGACGTGGGCGAGCGTCGGCGCGATCGTCGCGTGTGCGGGGTTCATCGGCCGCGACTTCTGGTTCGGGCTGACGCCGGATCCGGGCACGGGGCTCATCCCGTTCGACGATCCCGACCTGTGGGACATGGCCAAGCTCGGGCGCGGCGTGCACGGCATGATGCTCGGGCTGTGGACGCTCGAGTGGCTGCTGTTCGGCTACCTCCTCTGGCTCCAGGTCTGGGTGCTGTTCGCGTGGACGCGCGAGCTGCGGCGCGCCGACTTCCGGCCGCACCTGCTGACGGTGCTCGTCGGCGACGGCTATCGCCACGCGTTCACGCTGTTCGGCAAGACGGCGTCGGTGTGCGCGCTGTTCGCGCTCGGCAACCTCGCGTTCATCCGCGAGACGGGCGAGCTGATCCCGCGCGACAAGGTCGTGATCGCGGACCTCGCCGACTTCCTGCAGAACATGTCGGACGTGCTGTCGACGACGCTGCTGTTCGTGTTCGCGATCGCGGCGGTCGTCGCGTTCGTCACCCAGCTGCGCAACGGGATGACCCGCGCGGTCAACGCGGAGTTCCTCGCGGCGGGCAACACGGCGCTGGCCGATCTCGCCGTGCCGATCGTGCGGAGCGGCGACGCCGAGGTCGACCTCGCCCGCCTGCAGGCGCGCGTCGATGCCCAGGCGGGGCTCGTCCGCGCCGTCGTGTTCCAGCGCGAGGCCGACAAGATCGGCGGCCGCACGATCATCTCGATCGGGTTCAAGGCGCTGCTGCCGATCATCACGACGATCCTCAAGATCGCCAAGATGCAGGTGAAGGGCGGCTGATCGGGCCGCCACCCCACGCCCCGCGTGACCGGGGCGGCGCCCACGGCTGGCACCCCGCTTGCTGTACCTCGTGCATGCACGTCCGGGTGGCTAGTCTGGTTGCCGTCACGGCCCTCGCGGCGTGTGCCCAGGCCGACGCGCCCGCCGCCCTCGACGATCGCGTGGTCGTGCTCGCCGGCGACCTCGTCGTCACCGACGCCACGGTCACCGCGCCCCGCGCCGGCAACGAGGCGCTGCGCGATCATGCGGCGGGTGACCTGATCGTCGCGCGCACCGGCGATGGCCTCCTGCGCTCCATCGTCGCGATCCACGACGGCGACGAAGGCTTCCTGATCGACACCGCGCCCGCCACGCTCGGCGATGCGGTGATCGACGGCGACGTCGCCGCCCAGCTCGCGCTGTCCGACGGCAAGGCCGACACCTACGGCCTCGGCCGCATCGACGTCGACGTCGGCGCGCGCACGCTGTGGCACAACGATCGGTTCACGATGACGCTGAACCACGCGGCGTTGCACGCGACGCCGACCCTCGAGCTCGACGTGTCGCTGCGCGATCGCGCGCTCGATCGGTTCGACGCCGTGCTGCGCGGCGAGCTCGACGCCGCGCTCGACGTCGACATCGACGCGCGCGCCGGCACCGTCTACCCCTCGATCCCGCTGTGGACCTCGGCGCCGGCGGTGTTCTACCAGCAGATCGGCTGGCTCCCGGTGGTCGAGACCGTCACGCTCACCGTCGGCGTGCGGTTCGACACCACGGCGCGCGGCGACGCGCACGTCCGCGTGCAGGGCGCGGCGCACCTCGCGCTCGCCGGTGGCATCCGGTACGCCGCCGGCGACGGCTTCACGCCGGTCGCCGAGTTCGATCACGAGCTCACCGGCGCGCTGGCCACCGGGCTCCGGATCGATTCGATCGACGTGCGCGCGTACCTCTACACGCAGGTCGACGTGAAGTTCTACGGGGTCGCCGGCCCGTTCGTGAACGTCGGCCCCTACGTCGAGAAGGATCGGGTCGGCGTGCACGCCGAGGTCGGCGGCGCGCTGTCCGCGTTCGGGCTCAGCGTCCCCGCGATCCCGCGGCTCACGCTGTTCGACGCGTCGACCCCGCTGTAGCGGGCGCGGTGCGGCGACGCGCGGCTGCCTCCCGCTGAACGGGGCCGGCGCGCGCTCGTGCGTTGACTCGAGCGTTCTGCCACGCGCGAACGCGGTGCACACTTTATCTCGCCGCGCCGGCCCCGTTCAGCGGGGGCGCGCCGCGCGTTGGCGAGATCGCCTGCGCTGGTCCGGGCGGCTGACCTTCGCTGCGTCAACTTGGCGCCTCGTGCTCGCGTGGTCGCGACCGATCGCGCACGCTGGGGGGCATGACCAAGTTGTTCGGCCTGGTGCTGTCGCTCGCGGCGGTCGGTTGTGGGGACAACACGCCGGCGAGCGCGCCGGACGCCACCCCGACGACGGATGCCGCGCCGGACGCGCCCGGTCCCCCGCCATCGCCGCGCATCACGTTCTTCGACTACGCGATCGCCGTCGACGTCACGCCCGACGGGCGCACCGCCGTGTTCGAGGATCTGTCGGACGGCGCGCTGGCCGTCGAGGTCGACACCGTGACGGGTCTCGCGGCGACGCCGATCGACGTCGGCGATCCGGCGCGCGTGCTCGTCACCGGCATCTCCCAGAACCGCCACCTCAGCGCGCTGCACGGCGAGCCCGTGACCGCCGGGGTCCACGACGGGACGGCCTGGCACGATCTGCCGAGCCCGTACGCGACGCCCTGCGGGGCGGACGTCGGCGCGGGCTGGGACGTCAGCGCGGACGGCACGGTGGTCGTCGGCATGATGTGGAACGGCTGTAGCCCCGTCGCGTTCCGCTGGGTCGAGGGCGCGGCGGCCGTCACGCCGCTGCAGGTGCTCGGGTCGGTCACGGCGATCCGCGCGCCAACCAACCGCGCGACGGTGGTGTCCGACGACGGCCAGGTCGCCGCGGGCTACGCGGAGAACCTGGCGGTCGATCGGTCGCCGGCGATCTGGGCCGCCGACGGCACCGGCTTCCTGATCGATCCCGCGTTCCAGGACGCGCCGGGCGAGGTCCTGTCGATCAACGCCGACGGCTCGCGCGTCGCCGGGATCTGGGCCAACGAGGGCTTCGTGTGGAGCAGCGCCGGTGGCAAGCAGACGATCCCGCTGCTCGCCACCGTGCTGGGCGGCGACCCCGTGTACCCCAACGCGATGTCCGGCGACGGCACGCTGGTGTTCGGCGGCATGGGCAGCGCGTTCTCGTCGATCCCCGTCGCGTTCGTGTGGTCGGAGGCCAAGGGCTCGCGCGACCTCACCACGCTCGCGCGCGACGCGGGCATCGCGATCCCCGCCGACACCCAGCTCGGCAGCGTGCTCGGCGCGAGCGCGGATGGCACGGTCCTCGTCGGGATCGCCACCACGGACATCAACGGCGCCGGGCTGCAGAAGTCGTTCGTCCTCCGGCTGCCGGCCGCGTCGCTGTAGGCGCCGGTCGGCCTTGATAGCCGACGGCAGACGGGGGAGAGTCGCCGACCGACAAATGGGTAACGAGGTCGCACGAGGCACGCCTGCCGCCGAGATCATCGGCGAGGAGGAACGGTTATTCGGCCAGGTCCAGGCGCGCGTCGCGATGGGAGAGGAAGGCGACCGGCCGATGGTCGTGTCGAGCGATCTCGACGTCGACCTGATCTCGCTCCGCGATCAGATCGGCGAGGCGCGCAACGAGGACCTCCCGCCGCTCATCGAGCAGATGACCCGGCTCGCGGCGCTCAAGGCGCGGCTCGGCGGCGGTCGCCAGCTGCCGGTCGACATCACCTCGCCGTACTTCGCGCACCTGCGGCTCAAGGAGTCGGGCAAGACGAAGGACGTCCTCGTCGGCAAGCGCGGCTTCATCGATCGCGAGTCGAACGTGTCGATCGTCGACTGGCGCAACGCGCCGATCTCGCGGATCTACTACCGCTACGAGGAGGGCGACGACTACGAGGAGGAGATCGCCGGACGCCGCGTCGAGGGCATGGTCTCCGCGCGTCGCAACATCTCGATCTCCAAGGGCAACTTGCGGCGCATCGGCGCGCCGCAGGGCACGTTCCTCAAGGACGCGCGCGGCACGTGGGTGACGGCGGTCGGCCAGATCGCGCCCGTGCTCCACGGTGGCATGGGCAAGGCCGTGCGACCCGTCGCCGCCACCGGCGTCAAGGGCAAGCTCGGCGTCCACCACGGCGTCGCGCGCGCCGACAAGGGCCTGCCCGAGATCGCCGCGCTGATCGACAAGGAGCAGTTCGAGCTGATCACGCAGCCGTCGAGCGGAATCGTCGTGATCCAGGGCGGCGCCGGCAGCGGCAAGACCACCGTCGCGCTGCACCGCATCGCGTACCTCAACTTCCAGGATCCGCGGCGGTTCTCGCCACGGAACACGCTGTTCGTGGTGCCGTCCAACGCGCTCGTGCGCTACGTCGCCGGCGTGCTGCCGGCGCTCGGCGTCGCCGGCGTGCCGGTCGTCACCTACACCGGCTGGGCGCGCACGACGCGCATGCGCTGCGTCCCCGACGCGCCGTCGAAGTACAACGAGGATCCGCCCGACCAGGTGTCGCGCGTCAAGAAGCACCCGGCGATGATCCCGATGCTCGCGAAGGTCGTCGAGCGGCGCGCGGCCGAGATCGGCACCGAGATCGCGACGTACTCCGACGCCGCGCTCGCGGAGTGGAACCGGCTCGTGCGGCGTCCCGTCATGGGCCGGCTGTCGGGCGTGAACTCGTGGCTCAAGAAGACCGAGCTCGACCCGACGGTGCGCGTCTCCCTCGAGGGGCTCGTCAAGCGCTGGCGCAAGCGCGCGGCGGACGTCGTCCAGGACTGGGCGGAGCTGATGACCGACGCGACCGTGCTCGGCGAGGGCTTCGCGGGCACCGACGTCACGACGCGCGACATCGAGCGCGTCGTCGCGTGGGTCAAGCGCCAGCTCGCCAAGCCGTACAAGCCGCCGGTCGACGAGGAGGGCCAGCCGATCGTCGACTCCGACGGCCACGCGTACACCGGCGACGACGACGATCCCGCCGGCCGGTTCGACGACGAGGACGATCCGATCGTGCTGCGCCTCATCCAGCTCGTGCGCGGCATGCTCGCGCCGCCCGACGGCGACGAGATCAGCTACGAGCACGTCGCGATCGACGAGGCCCAGGATCGCTCGGCGCTCGAGATCAAGGTGCTGTGCGACGCGGCCCGCGCGCCGGACGGCGATCAGACCAAGCGGTCGATCACGATCGCGGGCGACACCGCCCAGCGGCTCGTGTTCGACAACAACTTCAACGGCTGGGCCGAGCTGCTCGAGCAGACCGGCCAGCCGGCGATCGTGCGCCCGCTCAAGCTGAGCTATCGGTCGACCGCCGAGGTCATGTTGCTCGCGCGCGAGATCCTCGGGCCCGAGCTCGCGCCCGACGATCCG
>JAPLLF010000542.1 GCA_026387715.1 Pseudomonadota bacterium | reverse complement strand
CTCGCGCAAGCCCACGCGCTCGCGGCCACGCGCCTGCCCACGTTGCGCATCGTGCTGTTCGGGGGCGAACCGATCCCGACGCGGGTCCTCGTCGCGTGGATGCAGACGTTTCCGGACAAGGTCTTCTACAACGCCTACGGTCCGACCGAGGCCACCGGCGTGTCGATGTACTACCGCGTGACGCGGTGTCCCGACGATCCGGGCGAGCGGATCCCGATCGGCATCCCGTGCGAGAACGTCGCGCTGTACTTGCTCGACGACGACCGTCGGTCGGTGCCCGTGGGGGAGGTCGGCGAGATCGCGCTCGGCGGGCCGTGCATCACGCGGGGCTACCGCAACGATGTCGCCAAGACCGCGCACGTGTTCATCGACGATCCGTGGGCGCCCGGGGCGCGCCTGTACCTGACCGGGGATCAGGCACGGCAACGGGCCGACGGGAACTACGAGTTCCTCGGCCGCAAGGACGATCAGGTCAAGGTGATGGGGTACCGGCTCGAGCTCACCGACATCGAGCACGCGCTCGTCTCGATCGACGGGGTGAACGCCGCGGGAGTGCTGCTCGCGGATGCGACCGCCGACCTCGCCGAGCTGGTGGCCTATCTCGAGATCACGCGCGGCACCGATCTCGCGAAGGTGCTCCACGAGCTCCGGCAGCGGCTGCCGTTCTACATGCTGCCGCGCCGCGTCCACGAGGTGGGGGACTCGCGCCCCCTGTACGACGTCCACGTCAGCCCGTACGAGGTCATCTTCGACGCGTTCGCGTACCACGCCGAGGCCACGAGCCCAGGGGTCTACACCATGTCCGACGAGCCCTATCACGCGCCGGAGGTGGGCCCGTTACGGGTGGTCGCCGCGCCGCCTCACCGCGACGTCCCCATGGCGCTGTCCATGGTGATGTACCGCAAGCTCTACGCGCAGATCGGTCCGCGCGTGCTGGCCGACCACATGGTGCACAGCGGCATCCGGACGAGCCTGCTCATCCCGGTGGTGCCCGCGGGGAGCGATGGCGCGGAGCAGTTCCGGTTGATGTTCGAGCTGTACCCCACGGGCGATGGTCGGTTCGCGTTCGCCTACTGTCCGCCCGCGTCGGTGCCCACCGACGAGCTGCTCGCCGAGATCCGCCGCGTCGCCGCGCGCTATCCGCTCACGGCCCTCAAGGTTCATCCGAACCTCCAGCACCTCGACCTGACCTCGACCGACGGGCGCGACCGCCTCGACGTGTTGCTGGTCGCGTGCGCCGCGACGCACCTGCCGTTGATGGTCCACGGCGGCCTGAGCACCGTGCACGCGGTCTCTGGTGCCACCACGTACGCCACGCTGGATCACCTGATGACCATCGACTGGCGGCGCGCGGGCGTGCCGATCATCCTCGGACACGCGGGGTTGTTCGGGCACGCCTTCGACGACAGCACGGCGCTGCTCGCCAAGCTCCAGCGCGTGCTGTCCGCGAACGACAACGTGGTCGTGGATCTCTCGGGGCTCGGGTTCGACACGCTGTGCAAGGTGCTCGGCGAGGTCGATCACGATCGCATCGTGTTCGGCTCGGACGCGCTCTACTTTCCCCAGTGGGCGGCGGTGGTCAAGCTGCTGCACGCGCTCGAGACGATCGGCGTGGCGGCCCAGGACACGTTCGCCAAGCTGGCCGGGACGAACGCCGAGCACGCGCTCCAGGCGAGGTGCGCGTGAAGGCCGGCGTCGATCCGAAGGCCCCGACCTGGACGCGCAAGCTGCGCGCCCGGCTGGAGGCGTTCGTCCACCACGATCTCGAGGAGGTCGTGCTGCAGCGAGGCCTGGGGGGCGAGCGCTACGCGACCCGGACCACCCTCACCGTCGTCGAGGCCGACCTCGCCAAGGTGCAGGAGTTCTGCGATCTCCACCACGTCACGCGGGCCGATCGGGCGCAGATGACGAGCTACTTCGACAACCACTACCATGGGCTGTTCGCCGTCGTCGACGGCGCCCTGGTCGGCCACGTGTGGTGGTTCGACGATCGGATCAGCGCCGCCGACGCGCATCCACACCTGTCGCGCTTGCAGCTCGCGCTCGCGCCGGGTGACGTCTGGGGCTTCGACCTGTACCTCGCGCCCGCGCACCGCGGTGGCGGTGCCTCCAACGACTTCTTCGTGTTGTTCCGCCAGCACCTCGACCGGGCCGGCTACAAGCGGGTCTACGGCCACGTCGACGCGCGCAAGCTCCCCGCGGTCTGGCTGCACAAGCTCCAGGGCTACACGTCGCTCAAGACCGTGAAGTCGCGCGTGCTGTTCGATCGCGTGCTCGTCACCGACGGCCGGGTGTACGTGAAGAATCCGAGCTGGGTGGTCAAGCAGAAGTTCGACTTCCACCGCGTCGTGTAGCCGTGGCGCGGCCTGGCTAGTTGCCGTAGTCCTGCGTGATCGTGATGCCGCCCGAGCCGTTGAGGTACACGCCGCAGCCGAGCTTCGTGTTGTTGCTGGTCATGTTGTCGTAGTGGCCACCGCCCGGGCCCTCGCTCCAGAACGCGGCGATGCACGCGGCGATGGTGTCGTGGACGTTGCCCATCACGGTCCAGCCGAGGAACGACGGGCACTCGTTCTCCGCGAACGCGAACCCGCCGCCGTTGGTGTCGCTGAAGTGCTTGTGCGCGCTCGCCGCGAGCGTGTCGGTCATCGCGCCGGTGTTGGCGTAGGCCTCGAGCTGCGCCGAGTGGGCGAGCGCGGGCTTCGACACCGTCGCGCGGTAGCGGTTGGTCTCGGTCACGCAGAACTCGAGGTCGGTGGTCGGCACGGCCGCGTC